>CABROZ010000001.1 GCA_902472795.1 uncultured Bacteroides sp.
AGGATACGACTGAGGGTACCTAAGTATAGGACTGAGGGGGTCTAACTATACGACTGTGATAGGCAAAATACAAGCGTCTCGTAATCAGCCTTTTATGAAAATCGGATGAATGGTTATGGAAGTTTACAAATCCGTGCCGTTTCCGGCCTCCCGCCGTCGGGTTACAACTGCTTCAGTTCCCTGACTAACGAGTCGCATACCTGCGTAAATGCCGCCCTGTTCTCGGCGCTGATGGGCTTCTTGGGTTGCGACTTGATGGTGAGCGGATTGATGGGCTTGCCGTTTTCGTGTACGCGGAAGTCCAGATGAGGCCCGGTAGCCAGTCCCGTGGCTCCCACGTACCCGATGACTTCCTTCTGTGCCACCTGCGACCCCACCCGGATGCCTTTGGCAAAGCGTGACAGGTGCATGTAGGTGCTGACGTAAACGCTGTTGTGCTTTATCTTCAGGTAGTTTCCCCCGCCTCCGGCCTCATACCCTTTGGCAATCACCTTTCCGCTGCCGATGGCATAGACCGGCGTGCCCGTGGGTGCGGCATAATCGACGCCGTGGTGTGCCCTGTAGCGCTTCAGCACCGGGTGGAAACGGCTGTTCGAGAAGCGCGACGAGATGCGATAGAAGTCGAGCGGAGCCTTCAGGAAAGCGCCCTCGAGGCTGTTGCCCCGTTCGTTGTAGTAGAGTTCCTCGCCGTCCTGCACGAAGGGGATAGCGTAGTACAGGCTGTCTTCGTGTGCGAACGAGGCGGCCAGGATGTGGAAGTTTTGCAGGCTGTTGCCGTCGACGTACTCCTGTTCGTAGATGACGCGGAACTCGTCCTGCTTCTGCAGTCCGAAGAAGTCGATGGTCCAGCCGAAGATATCGGACAGTTCCATGGCCAGCTGAGGCGAGGCGTCGCATTGCTTCATGGCTACCCAGAGCGACGATTCCACGCGGCCTTTCACCTCCTGCCGCTTCCATTCCGAGGGATTCTCGCCGCGGCGCACGCTGTAATCGCCGCGCAGGTCGAAGACGACATACGACTTCGGACTCTCTTCGTAAACGAAGAAGCGCGTGCGTGGCAGGCTGTCCTTGGTGGTGAACACGGCGTAGGCTTGTCCGCTCTTCACCTTGCGGGCGTCGAATGTGCCCTTGGCCCGTTCGTTCAGCCGGTGGACGTCGCCCACCGACAGACCGTGGCGCCGCAGGATGGACGACAGGTTCTGGTTGTTCTCCACAATGCCGTAATTCACGTTGTAGCGGTCGGTCGGGATGCCATATTTATAGGTTATTTCTTCTACTTCCACCGAGTCGGTGACTTCTATTTCGTCGAGCGACGAGGCAAGACGGTGTTGCCGCATCAGGGCGGCAATGCCTCCGGCGGCAGCCAGTACGACGAGGATGGCGGCTGCCATCAGTATGGTTTTCTTCTTTTTCTTCATGGGTGTGGGGTTGGATGTACAGGTCCGGGGCAGAGCTTTTCTGCTTCGGGCGGGTAAAAGTACAAAATAGTCGCGGATTTTTCCTGCTTCGGGGCGGTAAAACTGTTGTTCCGCGGTGCGATTGGCTGTAAAAACAGTGGAACGGGGCCGTCGGAGGAATGAAAAAATCGTCCAAACCGATGCAACGAAAGTCCAAAGCGGCCGTAGGGCAGCCACATTCTGACGATTCTGTCATTCATTTAGATGATTCTTCTATGGTTGTAAGGGCGAAATGCGTACTTTTGTCGTAAATAAATGAAGATAATTAAAAGTTCATGGTATGAGATTGCAAGTCCGACTTCTTTTCTGTGGCGTCGTCCTGTGGGGACTGGCGTCGTGTGGAGACTCCTATGTGAAGCCCGATGCGCCGATTCAGGAAGTCTCGTTTACCCGGGTCCATCTGGAGGATGGCTTCTGGCTACCCCGTATCGAAACCAACCGTACGGTTTCCATCCCTTCTGCTTTCAGGGAATGTGAGAAGAACGGGCGTTTCGACAACTTCGCCATTGCCGGCGGGCTGAAAAAGGGTGAGCATCGGGGCGACTTCTCGTTCGACGATACCGATCCTTATAAAGTGATTGAGGGAGCCTCTTATTCGCTGGCTGTCAAGTACGACAAAGCGCTCGATGCCTATCTGGACAGTGTCATATCGCTGATAGCTGCCGCCCAGGAGCCGGACGGCTATCTGACGACGTGCGTGACCAACCGTTGCTACCGCCTGTCCGGTTGGTGGGGAAAGCAGCGCTGGGAGAAGATCAACAGCCACGAGCTGTATAACAGCGGCCACTTGTACGAGGCTGCCGTGGCCCATTATCAGGCCACCGGCAAGCGGACGCTGCTCGACGTGGCCATTCGGAATGCCGACCTCGTCTGTCAGGTATTCGGACCCGGCGAAGGACAGATTCATCGTCCGAGCGGCCATCCCATCATCGAAATGGCCCTGGCGAAACTCTATAAGGTGACAGGCAACGAGAAATACCTGCAGACCGCCCGCTACTTTGTCGAAGAAACCGGGCGGGGCACCGACGGACACCAACTGAGCGAGTACAGCCAGGACCACAAGCCCATCCTGCAGCAGGATGAAATCGTGGGACATGCCGTGCGGGCCGGCTACCTGTACTCCGGCGTGGCCGATGTGGCGGCGCTTACGCACGACACGGCTTATTTCAATGCCCTGTGCCGCATCTGGGACAACATGGCCGGCAAGAAACTCTACATAACGGGCGGTATCGGCTCGCGTGCGCAGGGCGAAGGCTTCGGTCCCGATTACGAGCTGAACAACCAGACCGCCTATTGCGAAACGTGCGCGTCCATCGCCAACGTCTTCTGGAACTACCGCATGTTCCTGGCCACGGGCGATGCCAAGTATGCCGACGTGCTGGAGCGTGCCTTGTACAACGGAGTCATCTCGGGCGTGTCGCTGAGTGGCGACAAGTTCTTCTACGACAATCCACTCGAGTCGATGGGGCAGCACGAACGCCAGCGGTGGTTCGGGTGCGCCTGCTGTCCGGGCAACATTACCCGCTTTATGGCCAGCGTACCTTTATACATGTATGCTACGCAGGCCAACGACATCTACGTCAACCTGTACATTCAGAGCAAGGCCCGGCTGACGACCGAAGCCAATCAGGTGACCTTGGAGCAGACCACCGCCTATCCTTGGGAGGGCAAGGTGACACTGACCGTCACACCCGAAACGGAGCAGGAGTTTGCACTGCGCCTCCGCATACCGGGCTGGGCACAGGATTCACCGGTTCCTACCGACCTGTATGCGTTTACCGGAAAGGTCGGGGCATATAGCGTCTCGGTCAACGGCAAGAAAGTTCATGCCCGCCTGTACGACGGCTACGCCACCATTCACCGCCGCTGGAAGGCAGGCGACGTGGTCGAGGTTGACCTGCCGATGGACGTGCGCCGCATCAAAGCCAATGACAAGGTGGAAGACGACCGTGGCAAACTGGCGATTGAACGGGGTCCCATTGTATTCTGTTTGGAGGGAAAGGACCAGCCTGATGGCCATGTATTCAATAAGTTTATCCCCGACGGCACACCGATGACGGCCTCTTACGATGCCGACCTGCTGAACGGAGTCGTTGTACTGACCGGTACCGCCAAGGAAGTGGAAAAGGATGGCACCGTGAAAGATGTCGCCTTCAAGGCTATTCCTTACTCTACCTGGAACAACCGCGGAGCCGATCAGATGGCGGTATGGATTCCTGCTTCGGCCGGGTATGCCCGTCCTACCCCCGAACCGACCATTGCCAGCAAGGCACGTACGCTGATGATTCAGGCACCCATTCAGAAGGATGCTCCCGAGTCGGCCTCGGTTGAGGCTTGGGCATGGGGAGTCAACGACCAGTGGGAACCCAAGCGCTCGTCGGACACGTCGAAACCCTATCATTACTGGTGGCTGAAGAACGGTACGCTGGAAACCCTGGCTTACGAGTTTGACCAGCCTTACACGGTGTCGCATGTCGATGTCTATTGGTTGGATTTCGACCACTATGACGGCAATTTCCGTGTGCCCGAAAGCTGGAAGCTATATTATAAAGACGGCAAAAGTTGGAAAGAAGTGGAAGCTCTCTCACCTTATACCACAGATAAGGACCGATACAACGGATTGGACTTCAAACCGGTCAGAACGACCGGGCTGAAGATCGCCGCCCAGTTGCAAAAAGGTGCATCCGGCGGAGTGATAGAGTGGAAAGTGGAATAACAGGTTTATGGTTCTCTCTTCGGGCGCAGGAAGCTGTACAGGCTTTTTGCGCCTTGTCTTTTTAGATATCGGTATCCATCTCTTGTATATGAAAAAGAATATCTGTACATTTGTTGTAGGCATGTCGCAGCCGGTCCGTGCTGCCTGCTGGTTATGGTGCCGGCAGGTTGGCGGCGTTGGCCGGATGGAATGGCAGGCGGGCATGCGTTGAATATAATTTGTGTATAGATAATCCGGTCGGGACAGGGCCGAAAGGTCGGTCTGCTGGGCCGGTACGTAGCGATATGAATTCATTAGTGACATTGAAGCGTCCCTTCGTATGGTTGAGCCGTTTCCGCCATCGTCGCGGATACGGAGTGCATTCGCCGTTTGCATTCGACTTCATCACGCGGGTGGTTTACGAGCATACCCCTTACTATCAGTACAAGGGATTAGGGACGGAGCAGCGGCGCCTTGCTTCCGAAAAGGGGCGGCGCTGGAAACAACGGGAATCGAGGAAGGTGAAACGGCTGTTGTTCCGCCTGGTCAACCGTGCCCAACCGGCACTGATTGTCAACGTAGGTCCCCCTTCGGCGGCCGAACTGTATCTGAAGGCAGCCAAGAAGGATGTCGATTACCTGTATGCATCCGACCCGGGCGAGCTCTTCCTGGAAAGTGGGGTTCCTGTCGATTTCCTGTATCTGCACGATTATCGTCATCCGTCACTGGTGCGCACGGTCTTCGATGTGTGTGCCGACCGTGTGACGGATCGATCGGTTTTTGTCATCGAAGGCATCGGCTATTCGTCGGCCATGCGTCGCCTTTGGAACGAGATGAGGCGCGATGCACGGGCAGGAATTACGTTCGACCTTTACGACCTGGGCATCCTCTTTTTTGACAAGTCGAAGATAAAGCAAGATTATATAGTGAACTTTTAATGCAAGGGTCTGTTTATTATCAACAGCAAATTCTAAACAATCAGCCAATATGAAAGTATATACCAAAACCGGAGATAAGGGAACTACTTCCCTGGTAGGGGGTACCCGCGTACCCAAGACACACGATCGCCTGGAGGCTTACGGCACTGTGGACGAACTGAATTCCTTCCTGGGTTTGCTTGTCACGTATGTGACCGACGGGCAGGATGCCCTTTTTCTGCAGCAGGTACAGAACCGTCTGTTTGTCGTGGGGTCCTATTTGGCAACCGATCAGACAAAAATGTCACTCAAGTCTGCCAGTGTCGTCACCCCTGCAATGGTGACAGAAATGGAAAATGAGATAGACCGTTTGGATGGAGTATTGCCTCCGTTGTCAGCTTTTGTACTGCCCGGTGGCAGTCGGGGCGCTGCCGTCTGTCATGTGTGTCGCACCGTGTGTCGGCGTGCCGAACGGCGTATTCTGGCTTTGTCGGCTCAGGTCGAAGTTGCCCCTGAGTTGCTGGCCTACATGAATCGTTTGTCCGATTATTTGTTCGTTCTGTCCCGAAAGATTAATCTGGATGCGAAAAAAGAAGAAATATTTTGGAATAATAGTTGTAAGTGACATAAATTGTTATACATTTGCCGAAAATTTGAAAGAGAATAGATATGATCACAATATTCACGATTTAAATACTTAGGAATTATGTATTGGACATTGGAATTGGCATCCAAACTGGAGGATGCTCCTTGGCCGGCAACTAAGGACGAATTGATAGATTATGCCATGCGTTCGGGCGCTCCGCTTGAAGTAATTGAGAATCTGCAGGAGATGGAAGATGAAGGCGAGATTTATGAAAGCATAGAAGACATTTGGCCCGATTATCCCAGTAAGGAAGATTTCTTCTTCAACGAGGAAGAATATTAATAGCCTATAGATAGGTTAAATAATTGAATAGTAGCGGGACAGACAAATCATTTTTGTCTGTCCCGCTGGTTTATAGGAGTAGGATGGTTGTAATAATAGTCCTTCGGCCGATAAGATAGCGTTTAATTAGCGGGATAATTGGTAAAGCCGTATCCTTCGTTTTGGGGCATCAGAGCCCAATTGTGGAAGTATGGATGACTTAACACGGATTCGGGTATCTCGCCCGACAGATTGTTTCGTATCAGAATAAGAGAATAGAGCTGTTCCAAATATCCTAATTCGGCCGGAATTTCTCCCGACAGATTGTTTGCCAGTAGTTCCAGGTCGTTGAGTTGGCTCAAATTGCCGATTTCAGCCGGTATTTTACCCGTAAGGCCACAATAGCACAAATACAACCTTTCCAGATGTACAAGTTTACAGATGTCAGTCAGGGCTTCCCCCAATGCTTCTGCACTCCAAATATCCAACGACTTCAATGACGTTAGTCCGCTGATTGCCCGGATGTCATTTAACGGTGCATTTGCGATATATAAAGTCGTTAACTTCGTTAGTTTTTTGAACCAGTCGGGTATGGAATGCATAGGAATGTTGTAGATGTAGATTTCCTGGAGTTCGGTAAGTACTGACAAATCCGGCATCGCGCCATATTCTGCTTCTGATAAGTCGTTCAGTTCTAAATAGTAAACCTGCCCATTCCCATTCACTTCGATATTCGAAAATTCAGTGATATCGTTCTCTGCGGTCCAAGTGTCTTTAATGTATTGAGGGGCATTCTCTCCCCAAGCATCCTTAATGGCTAAAAGCAGTTCCTTGTCTGCCTCTTCTATTTCTGTATTCGATAGACTGAAACCGTCCTGTTGCGGATTGAAATCGAAACGACTGTAATAAGAGCTGCCTTTCAGGCCTTGCGGCACAGGGCCTGATAACCGGTTGTAGGTAATATTGAGTTGTCTAAGGGTACGGCCCAGTTTTCCCAATTCTACCGGAACTTCGCCGCTCAACTGGTTGTAGGACATATAAAAGGATGTCAAATAGGATAGATTGCCTAATTCAGCCGGGATTTCGCCGGTCAATTGGTTGACATCCAGCCACAGGGCTCTTAAGTTCGATAAATTGCCCAGTTCGGCAGGAATTTCGCCGGTCAGCTGATTACGCCAAAGAGACAAGGAGGTCAGTTTTTTCAATTGGCCCATCGCTGCCGGAATTTCACCGGTCAGCTGGTTGTTCGACAGATCCAGAGACTCCAGTTGCGACAAATCGCCCAGCTCTGTCGGAAGCTCGCCGGTCAACTGATTGTAAGACAGATTCAGTTCCTCAAGGTTGGAAAGGTTTTTTATCTCGGGCGGAATATTCCCGGATAACTGATTCTGTGCCAGATACAATGAGGTGAGCTCGGTTATTTGGAACAGTTCGGGACTGATGGAACCCGACAGATTGCATTTAGCTCTGTTGATGCTCAACTCGTCTTTTGTATAGGTAATGCCTTCCCAATCGGACAGCGGATTTTGCAAGTTCCATCCCCAGGACTCCAGAACATCGGTAGTGGTCATGGTGCTGAAAGCCTTAAGTAGCTCGGTCTTAATGAGCTGTTGCCTGTCGCGAACGACGTCTATCGTGCATGAAGCCGAGATATTGGTATGCTGAGCCGTGGCCGTGACAATGGTTTGTCCTTCGGCTACGGCAGTAATCGTACCGGCCTGATCGACTGTTGCAACAGTTTCGTCCGACGAACTCCATACGACTGCCTGATTGGCATTCTGGGGCAGTACGGTAGCAACAAGGGTGATGCTACGGTTTTCCTCCTCATCGAGTGACAAGGTTGCCTGTGACAGATTTACCGTCACCGATTCTACGTCAATCATGATCTCATCCGAATCTTTACATCCTGCCAGTATCAGGCATGTAAATAATAGCCATGCATATAATTTTTTCATCTTCATAATTATAAAGTGTGAATAGGTTTCTACCAATGATTGCTCTCATCTTTTTGCTGAGAATCTGACCAGAATAAAGGTTTCGCATACATCGGTGGTAAATATAGCAAAAATATTTTAAATTACTCTTTTTGACACAGAATTTTAAGACTTCTGTGTTGCATCTGTTTCGTTCTTTGTCGGT
This sequence comes from uncultured Bacteroides sp., assembly GCA_902472795.1. Lineage (GTDB taxonomy): Bacteria > Bacteroidota > Bacteroidia > Bacteroidales > Bacteroidaceae > Bacteroides. Next base: position 8,116 of record CABROZ010000001.1, read on the forward strand.
GGCATGAAATAACTTTGGACATCAGATGTGACTTTTGTGGGTTTCTTCAAATAAAGTATAAGGGTAAGAACCGGTTTACCATTCTCGAACCGTCGGCCTTTACGTTCACACTAACTTCCTGTACGACAGTTGATTCCTGTGAAACGTCATTCCTTACAGTTCACATGTACGATTTTTGCATCTGCTGATACGTGAAAGTATGTTTCAACGCAATGCGCTTATTCCCTGTCTGTTATGTTGAAACTTCACCGGCGAACATTCGAAAACATGAGTTTTTAAGGCTGATTGATACGAAGAAGCGTTGTCCTGCGGTGAAAGCAGAAAAATGTTTTCAGATAGTCCGGTTGAAGGGCAGGGTCAGGCATCGAAAAACGATGGTTCAGTTGCTCTGTTGTACGACGCAAGTACGGCTCGCGAGCCGTGCAAGTGTCCCACAAATGGAATGCAAGTGTGGCTCGCGGGAGCCGTACAAGTGTTTCGGAACGGAGTGGTTCCCCTTCGTAAACATCAGGTGGAAAAGTAGAACTTTTTCCTGTATGGAATCTGTTTTTACGCGACAAAGTCATATATTTGTGTATTCTTTAAACCAATGACGAAAATGGAAATGACGACACGACGTTTGCCCGAGCTGAAGCAACGGCAATTACCGGCTGCTTGCCGCGAAGAAGTTCAGGCTTTGCTCTGAAGGAAGTTTACGGATACGAGCAGTTCCGCAATCTGGAGATATACGATGACCTGTTCAGTGGAAAGAATACACTGGAAATCTCGCAAGGGCAGCTGATAGAGCATGTCATCCTCGAGGCTGAGAAAGCACAGCAGGACGACGGGGCTGTAGAGAATCTTTTGCTGACCGCGCCTACGGGTTCGGGTAAGTCGTTGTTGTTTCAGTTGCCCGCCATTTACCTGGGGCGCCGCTACGGACAGCTGACCATTGTCGTTTCGCCGTTGAAGGCACTGATTGTCGATCAGGTGGAGAGTCTGCAGGAATTAGGTTACACGCGTGTGGCCTATGCTTCGTCCGACCTGTCGCCCGAGCAGAAGGCCGAGGTGTACAGACAGGTGCGCGAGGGCGATATCGACCTGTTCTATCTGTCGCCCGAGTTGCTGCTGTCGTACGACATCAAGCACTTTATCGGCGATCGCCGCATCGGGATGGTCGTTGTGGACGAGGCGCATACGGTGACTACCTGGGGCAAGGAGTTTCGTGTGGACTATTGGTTCCTGGGGCGTTACCTGAAAGGGCTGAAGCAGAGCCTTGGATACGGCTTCCCGCTGTTTGCCCTGACGGCGACAGCCGTGTGGAATCCGACAGGAAGAAACGACATGGTGTTCGAGACCATCCGTTCGTTGCAGATGGAACCCTGCGTGGTGTACGTCGGTACGGTGAAGCGCAGCAACATCGGTTTCGACATCCGTCAGATGACGATTGAAGAGGGCGAAACCTACGACAAGGCCAAGCAACGTGTTGTTTCCGGTCGGATCGAGGACTATCTGGACGGGCATAAGACTTTGCTTTACTATCCGTTTGCCGGCGGCATCGACATGCGGCTGAAGAGTTGGGTACGTTCGTGCGACTGGCATCTGGTGGCGTCATATTATGGTAAAAAGGATAAGGAGCAGAAGGCTGCCATCGTGCAGGAATTCAAGGAAGGCACCAAGAAGCTGATTGTGGCCACGAAGGCTTTCGGCATGGGAGTAGATATCAGCGACATTGACCGTGTTTATCACGTAGCACCTTCGAGCACGTTTGTCGATTATATTCAGGAGATCGGACGTGCCGCGCGCGACGCCGATGTGCAAGGCATTGCGGCAACCGATTTCCACGAACGCGACTTCTACTACATGAAGCGTCTGCACCAGTTGGGAAACATTGCCCAGGAACAGCTGGTACTGATTTTGCGTAAGCTGATGGAGGTATATCACATGAAAGGCGAGAAGCCGGAAGTGATGGTTTCGTTGTCCGATTTCGAGTTCGTAGTGAAGCTGCCGCGTACGAAGAACAAGCTGGAGTACGAGTCCGAATTGGGGCAGCTCATCAAGACAGCCCTGTTGTGGCTCGAAGACGATCTGTCTGCCCGTTTCGGACACAACCTGCTGGATGTAAGTCCGCAGAATCTGCTGACCGAGGGCTATGTGCAGGACAAAATGGGTGATGCCTTTGCCCGCGAGTTCCACGATTATCTGACTCCGGTCGAAGGAGAGGCCGATGTCTATCGGGTACGCCTGAACGACCTGTGGGAAGAGCGTTTCCCCGAGTTGGGATACAAAGAGTTCAAGCAGAAGTTGGGCAACGGAACGTTGTGGGAAGGTTCGCGTGCCGTGGCGGTAGGCAGACACGACGTATTGCTGAAAGAAGACGCAGCCGAAATACGCCGACGGCTCGATGCCTTGTTTGGCAGCCTGAAGGCGCTGCTGACCGACAAGCTGCGCAAGACGAAAGGGCGTTTCGACGAAGAAGAGCTGCGCGCAGTCTTCGCCGAACACGACATGGATGTCCGTTCCGCCAAGCGCTTTATCGGTTCGTTGCTGGAATCGCGCACCGAAGAAGGCCGTAGCGTCAGCTACATCAGCAGTGTGAAGAAGAAAGAATCCAACGAGCTTTCGTTCACGGTGACCAAGGGCTTCGACCTGCTGCTGTCGCGTTATCAGAAGTTGTTCGCACAGCGCATCACGGGTTGCAAGGGCGATAAGTTGGTGTTCTACACGACTCCTTTCTCCGACCTGAACATGCTGCTGAACCTGCTTTCCATGCTGAATTGCTTGTCGTTCAGTGTTGAGGGTGGTGGGACTCCTTGCGTACAGATTCGCTTTAACGACCCCGAAACCTTGTTGCAGTTGGCTTCGACCGACGACTACCGTAACCTGATTTTAGACAACAACGAACTGATTTTCGAGGAACAGATCGAGCTGTTTACCCTCTTCTTCGGTTCCGCTGACTTGACCGACGAGCAGCGCTGGAGTCTGATTGAAGATTACTTCACCGGCTCTACCGTGGACGAACTGAAGAAAAAATATCTGTCGTAAGAGAGAGGTGGCTATCTTTGCGGATTGCCGCACTTCTGATAGGCAAGCCGTTCGTCACCGTTCAGCAGGTAGATGATGCCGCAATAGCTGAATCCGTGTTTGGTCAGGATGTGTTGCAGGATGCTGTTGTCGCGATGGGTATCGGCCCGCAGATTCGGTATCTGACGATAGCACCAGTCTAAACAGGCGGCAGCTACTCCTTTGCTCGCTTCGGTGCTTGCCAGCCGGTGTATGGTGGCGTAGGGCTGTACGTCGTCCACCCAGGCTCCTTCGTAGATGCAGGTATATGTCGGGTCTTTGCCGGGGATGAAAGAGAATGTACCTATGATTTCCTGTTCATCGTCAAGGCAGACGTAGCTATGTCCGTTTTCGATGTCGCGGCGTACAATGTCCATGCCCGGATAGCCTCCTGTCCATTGCTTCATGTTGCCGTTTTTCCGCATGATGCGTTTGGCTTGTTCGAAGATGGGCATCAGCAGGTCAATTTCTTCAGGTCGGGTTTGTCTGATGGTTATCATATTGCGCAAATGTTTTCGGGTTGCAAAGTTATCCTATTATTTGTAATGGCGGACGTTTTGCAACCCGAAAAGAAGTCTGTCAAGGCTGGGGAGCTGAAGTCTTACTCGTTCGGATACGGAATCAGTTCGCCCGACGAGCGATACGACGGACGTTGGGCATCCCGTTCCTTCAGATAACGGGTCAGTTCGTCAGCCAGTTCCCTGACCTTCTCGGGCATGCTGTCTGCCAGATTGTTCTGTTCGCCGATGTCTTCTTTCACGTTGTAAAGGCGGCACTGGCGGTTCTCCCAGGTGTATATCAGGTGATAGTCGCCTTTCAGGATGGCCGAATAGGCGCCATAGCCTTCTTCCTTGTTCTGGGTTTCGCCCCACAGGTTGGGGAAGTGCCACACGATGGGACGTTCGTACCGCTTTTCAGGGTGTTTCAGCACCTCTGCGAAACTGATTCCGTCGATGGTCTGCAGGGTGTGATATTGCTCTACACCGGCCATCTCGAGAATGGTGGGGAAGAAGTCTTCTATCATAACACGCTGGTCGTTCTGTGTGTTGCCTTGTGTCACTCCGGGCCAATAGACCATCATCGGTTCGCGTACGCCGCCCATGAAGGCCGAGCCTTTGCCGGCACGTGCCGGATAGTTCTGGTCGCGGTTGGCACGTCCCTGGCGGGAGTTGTTCAGCCCTTGTCCGCCATTGTCGGACATGAACAGCAGGATGGTGTTCTTGGCTACTTCCGGATTTTGTTCCAGATAGTCGAGGATATCGCCCAGACTTTTGTCCATACCTTCTACTAAGGCGGCATAACGGACTTCTTTGTCGTTCAGTGTGTCGTTCAGCTGCTTGTCGAACCGTCCCCGGTAGTTGGGGCTGAAGCGTTTGTCTTCGTCGTAAGGAGCATGTACGGCGTAGTGCGACATGTACAGGTAGAAGGGTTTCTTCTTCTCGACGGCCTTTTGCATGGCCATCAGTGCTTCGCGTGTCAGTGCTTCGGTCAGGAAGATGTCTTGTCCGTGATACTTCTCCAGTCCGTGAACGGCAAAGCGCGAGCCTTGTCCGAAGCTTTTGGTTCCCAAATAGCTGCCGGGTGCCCCGTTAGGTCCGCCGGCAATGTTTACGTCGAAACCCATTGTTGACGGATCGGCTCCGGGAGTAGTGCGTGCGCCGAAGTGGGCTTTTCCGCAGTGTATGGTGTAATAGCCGTGATCCTTCAGCACTTGGGGCAGGGAAGTGATAGGGGTGGAATTGTTGATTTTGCCGGCAGTGCTGTCCGGCTGTATGCCGTTGTAGTTCCATTGCGGCAGGCTGATGACTTCGCTCTTGGCGTCGGTCTGTTGGTCAAGTTCCAGTGTCCAGTTGGTCACTCTGTGTCGCGAGGCGTTCATGCCCGACATCAGGCTGCATCTTGTCGGTGAAGAAATGGCGCAGGCATAAGCTTCGGTAAAGCGGACACCCATTTGTGCCAGCCGTTCCATGTTGGGGGTACGGAAACGCTGGTTCAGGTTGCTCCGCTCGTTGTTGTAGAAGGGTACGGAGGTGTCTTGCCAGCCCATGTCATCTACCAGAAACATGATGATGTTGGGGGAAGTGGTGGTTTGAGCTGTTGAGGCCAGTGCTCCAAACAGCAGGCACGGTGTAGTAATGAATAGTCTTTTCATAGATATCTGATGATGATTTTGGATAATTGACGGCTTTAATACAATAAGTTGTAGTTGAAAACGCTCCAAATATACGATTAAAACACACGTAAATCTCTGTTTACAAACATATCTTGCACCGCAATTTAAGTTCTTTAACAAGAATACTTTCTGCTGTTCACAAACAATTTGCTACCTTTATTTTCCAAATCTGATGATTCCTCGTATGAAAAGTAAAACGTCCTTTCTTTTAGGCTCTTTGCTGCTTTGTGGCACGAGCCTCTATGCGCAAAAACAGCAGCGCCCCAACATTGTATTCATCTTGTGCGACGATATGGGTTACGGTGATCTTGCCTGTTACGGTCAGCCTTATATCAATACCCCCCACATCGACCGTATGGCGGCCGAAGGAATGCGGTTTACACAAGCTTATGCCGGCAGTCCGGTCAGTGCGCCGTCGCGTGCCACTCTGATGACCGGACAACATTCGGGACATTGTCTGGTGCGGGGCAATAAGGAATACTGGCCTCAAAGCCCGGTTGTGATGTACGGTGAGAATAAAGACTACAGCGTAGTAGGGCAGATGCCTTATGACCCGCAACACATCATTCTGCCCGAGATCATGAAACGTAACGGATATATGACCGGCATGTTTGGCAAGTGGGCCGGCGGTTACGAGGGGTCGGCATCTACGCCCGATAAGCGTGGCATCGACGAATACTATGGTTACATCTGTCAGTTTCAAGCCCACTTGTACTACCCTAACTTCCTGAACCGTTACAGCAAGGCTATGGGCGACACGGCAGTGGTGCGTGAAGTGATGGAAGACAATATCCGGTATCCAATGTTCGGGCGTGATTATTATAAGCGTCCGCAATACTCTGCCGACATCATCCACCGCAAGGCTTTGGAGTGGCTCGACAAACAGGACGGGAAGCAGCCTTTCATGGGCATCTTCACCTATACATTGCCCCATGCTGAACTGGTGCAGCCCGACGACTCCATTCTGCAGGGGTATAAGAAGAAATTCTTTGTGGACAAAACCTGGGGCGGGCAGGAAGGCAGCCGCTATAATGCCACGATACATACCCATGCCCAGTTTGCCGCCATGATTACCCGGCTGGATTCGTATGTGGGCGAGATACTGGACAAACTGAAAGAAAAAGGGTTGGATGAAAACACCATTGTGGTCTTCACCAGCGATAACGGTCCACACGAAGAGGGTGGTGCCGATCCGACCTTCTTTGGCAGAGACGGCAAACTGCGCGGATTGAAACGCCAGTGCTACGAGGGCGGTATCCGCATTCCTTTTATTGTCCGCTGGCCCGGAAAGGTGGAAGCAGGTGCCGTATGCGACCATCAGTTGGCTTTCTACGATGTGATTCCGACCTTCTGTGAGCTGATTGGCGACAAGAAGTTCCCCAAGAAGTATCTGAACAAGAAGCTGGAGGGAGATTGTTTCGACGGTATCTCGTTTGCACCCGTGCTGACGGGAAACGGAGAGGCTCAACAGAAGCACGATTTTCTGTATTGGGAGTTTCACGAGACCGACCAGATTGGTGTACGCATGGGCGACTGGAAGATGGTGGTGAAAAAAGGAGTGCCTCATTTGTACAATCTTGCTACCGATATCCACGAAGACAAGGATGTAGCGGAGCAGCATCCGGACATTGTTCGTCGGATGAAAGACATTATCCGTACGGAGCACCGTCCCAGTGCCGATTTCAAGATTACGTTACCGTCGTTCGATTGACGGGGGGAGACGTGTCTATCCGGGTTGGCCTTTGTCTTTTACGGAAGTGAATTCTGATTGTCAGAGGCCTCAGTCGGTGCGTGTTTTTTTCCCGGTTGGCGCCTTGTTTTGCAACAGTTAATGCAGTGCTGCTGCATAGTTGATGCAGAGGTACTGCAACAGTTGGTGCAGCCGGGCTACACAGTTAGGATACGGTGATGGCGTTAGCTATTCGTTTCAGAGGGGGGGAGGAACCTGTAAGACCTTATAATAAATAGAAGGATATGCCGAAGCGACATATCCTCCTGAAAGAAAAGTTTCTACCCATGTGTGCCCTGCTCTCTGATATATAGTCTAATACCCATTTACAATTACAATAATATGCCAGGGCGCTTACGCTACGAAAACTCTGATTTATTCAAAATCGCTTTGTTGACGTTCCACTTCTTTCAATTTCAGGCGATTCAGTTCTTGTTGTAGCAAACGGATTTGCTTTTCACAATCTGAATCCGAATCGATTTCGGTATTCGACTTCTCTTTACTATTGTTTTCCTGTTTATTCAACTGTTGCAGTTCGGCAGGGTCGGCTATCAGTGTATGTTGTGCGGCTGTTACCGGAATTTCCAGCTCGGCTGCTATCGGCGTATGCTTTCCCGGCAGGTTGACAGATGCTTTGATGCGGATGGTGCCTGGTTGGGTCGAAGCACGTACCAGTATTGGTGCGGTGCCCCATTGTACCGGCCGGGGATTGGTGAATGTTTCGGCATTACCGATCAGTTCGCCTGCTCCTTCAATTTCAAATTGGATGTGATAATTGTTCAGGCGTTTGATGTTGCCGTTATCGTCGGCTACGGCAGCTACAACAGTCATCAGATCGGAGCCGTCGGCCGTCATCCGTACCTGTTCGTCGTCGGCCCACAGCAGAAGTTTGGAGGGACGGCGGGCAGGCATTACTTTGTGTGTAGCGACCACTTTTCCGTCTATCAGTCCTTCGGCAAGCAGATATGATTCATCCTGTCTCTTGTTGCGCGAGAGGGCTTTGTCGTGCATCACGTCGAATACATTTGGAAAGGTAATGACCGGCGATGGCATACCTTCTTTGTTCTGCGGTTTGTGGTAAGTGTATTGTTGTCCATCTTTGCAGCAGGTGAGGCGCACTTCGTCGCAGTTGCTATATATCGTGACATCCTTGGGCGAGAAAGGAGTCATGGCATTGGCGATGTAAACCATGGGACCTGTCTCGGCGTTCAGGTTGGGGTTAACGGTAGCCGGTCGTTGCGAACAGAACATGTAGTAAGACAGTTTGGGTTGTCTGAATGCGTCCATGATGCCTCCATAGAACGGATCCGGGTGGTAGCCGCGCTGATGGTCGAACGAGTGCCACAAGCATCCGCCCATGTGCTGGCGTGGATTGCGGTAGAACACATCGTAGTTGGTGTAGGAATAGTCGGTCTGTGCATATCCCTGAGCCTGGATCAGCATGGGTATCTCGCCCCAGGCGCGGCTTACACGGCTTGGGGAGTTGTGCGAGTTCCAGTCATCTACGTTGTCGCCCCACTCACGGGTGAAGTAGGAAACCTTCGGGTCGAGTTTTTGGGCATTGAAAGCACCTCCCAGTCCGTTGAGGGGATGGGTGAACTGCACGGGGAAGTATTCGTGTCCGCGAGCCGTGGCATCGCAAGCTGCATAACAGTAGGGATAAGGATATTCTTCATGAACAATGTCGAGCACGTTGCGTGCAAAATCTTCCGGGTACCATGTCTCGTTCAGGATGGGTTCCCACATCCATACGGATGGATGGTTTCTGTCGCGTCGCACCATGTTGCGGATGTCGTTATATACTCTTTGGGCAAAGATTGGCTCTTTGTTCCAGAACTGCCAGCCCGGTGTATTGACGATGACAAAGAGTCCCAGTTCGTCGCAGGCATCCATAAAGGCGGGGTCTTGCGGATAGTGAGCGTTGCGTATGACGCGTAAGCCGGCATCGCGCAGCTTCTTTGCATCGCGCCAGTGCAGGCTGTTGGAAAGGGCATTTCCTACAACGGCAAAGTCCTGATGGCGGTTGGCGCCGATAAGCGGATAAGGATAAGGTTTGCCATTAAGCCAGAAGCCGTCTTTACCTTTGAATTCGATGCTACGGATGCCGATGCGACGACGATAACCGTCTATCGTCTGACCGTCTTTATCTTGAATCAAAACGTGCAATTGGTAAAGATAGGGGGAGTCGGGATCCCATAAGTTGGGCTCGAATACCTGCATGGAGGTATGTGTCTGACGGGCTTTTCCGCGTGCTACGCTCAGCTTTTTCTGTGCCGACTGCACCAGATGTCCTTCACGGTCGTACAGTTGAAAGACAATTCGCCCTGAGAAGTTTTTTCCCGATTGGTTACGGACGTGCAGGTCGAGGCCGATTTCGGCCGAGGTTTCGGACACGTGATTGTAAGACACGAACAGACCTCCTCCGGCAGGTACATCTTCGTAGTTGGGGTCGGTTATGAATACCCGATTATGAACCACCATCCAGCAGTCGCGATAGATACCGCCGAAGTATGCAAAATCGAGCATCTCCTGCGGTTTTCCGGGAGGATAGGCCGGGTCGTCGCTGTTGTCGGCCCAGACGGCAATAACATTGTCTTCTCCAAACTTCAATAAGCCGGTTGCATCGGCAACGATGGGGAGGTAGCCTCCGAAATGTTCTTTGACTAACGTTCCGTTGATCCATATTTTTGATTTTCCCATGATGGCTTCGAAATGGAGGAATAACTGCTTGTCCTTCCAATCATCCGAAGGAGTAAAGTGCTTTCGGTACCATGCTCCACCCTGGTAATTGACACAGCCGCTGGCTTCGCTTGGCAGGTATTCCATGCCATTGGGCAAAGAAACCAATTGCCAGTTTCGGTCATCGAAATCGGGTTGTTCAGCTCCTTGTATATTGCCCTTGTAGAAGCGCCAGGCCGGATTCATGCTGTAGGCTGTACGTCCGGTATGGGGCAGTTCAAAAAAACCTGCGGTTGAATATTCGGGTTGTTCTGCTGCCTGCATGGGAAGCGTAAAGCCAAGCAGCACTACAATTAACCACAATCGGTAGAGTTTGCAAGACGTGATCATCTTTTTTCTTGGTTAGTTAGATTTATTAGGTAATGTTTTCTCAGTTATTATCGATGCCGGTCTGGTCTCTGTTTTTTTCTTTATAAAAGTTGATGCGCTGTTTCCATACCTTGTCTTCCAGTGGAAACACCTGGTGATTGTTGGCCCAGTGGATCCACTTGGCTTCCAGTTCTTCTACTTTTTCGGGATATTGGACCGAAAGGTCATGAGTCTCGAACGGGTCGGAGGACAAGTCGATCAGTTCCCATTGTTGTTTGCGGCTGGCCTTGACAAGCTTCCAGTGGCTTTCGATGATGGCGCACGAACTTTGATGCTCGAAATAGATGGTACGCGGCTTAACGGTTTGTCCTGACACAGCCGGCAGCAGACTGATGCCCGGCAGGTCGGCATGAGCCTTGCTATTGGGCCAGGAGGCGTTTGCAAGATCCATACAGGTTGGCAGTAAGTCGATGATGTGAGCCGGTTGGCGGCAGATGCCTCCTTTGTTTGTGTTCTTTTCCGGGTCGCCATAAGTCAGGATGAAGGGAGTACTGGTTCCACCCTGAAAACACCATTGCTTATAGCTACGGTAGGGCGTGTTGGACAAGTCGGCCATGAGTTGTCCTATATATCCTCCTTCGTTGGTGGCTCCGTTGTCACTTAAAAACAGGAAGACAGTGTTGTCTAATATTCCTTTCTTACGGACGGCATCGACCAGTTTTCCGATGCCTTCATCCATGATTTCTATCATAGCTGCGTAGGTGGCCATGTCTTTTATCCATTTTTCCTGTTGCTGGGGTGTCAGGTCACTCCATGCAGGCCGCTTGCCGTCGAATTCGCGGGTATATATGGGGAGCTGCATGCTGTCGGGTACAAGGCCTAATTGCTTCTGCTTTTCGAAACGTTGTTGGCGCAGGATATCAAACCCTGCTTTGTAGCGCTCGATGCATTTGGCCACGCGGTCGGCAGGAGCCTGGAGAGGCAGATGGGGAGCATAGTGGGCAACGTATAGGAACATGGGTTCGGCAGTATTGTGCCCTTGTACAAAGCTTACGGCCGAATCGGTGATGGCGTTGGTATAGTAATAGTCGTCGGGAAATTCGGTGACACGTTCCAGGTCATTGTAAACGGGCGTTGGTTTGTAATAGCTTCCGCCACCGCTCAGACAGCCGTAATAGCGGTCGAAGCCCCGTTCTACGGGATAGCTTCCGTTGGGAGCCTCGAAGGCTCCTTCGACAGTCACATGCCATTTACCGCTCATATAAGTGCGATAGCCGTTGGCCTTCATTACTTCGGCTATGGTTGGATATTCGTGACTGATTTGTCCGCGATATCCGGGGCGGTGCTCATCGACGGCTGTCATCCAGCCCATCCCGACTTCGTGCTGATAGCGTCCGGTAAGCAGAGCTGCACGGCTTGGGCAGCTGCGACCGGTATTCTTGAACTGACTGAAGCGTAAACCTTCGGCTGCCAGTCGGTCAAGATTGGGTGTCTGGATCTCGCTGCCGTAACAGCCTAAGTCGGAGAATCCCATATCATCGCACATGATGAGAATGATGTTGGGCGCTGTCTTTTCCTGTGCAGTGGCATGAGGCGAAAGGAAAGCCAGTAATGAAGAAGAAATAAATAATTTATTCGTAATATGCATAGATGAGATGATTTAAACGGTTAGACTTCTTTATGATCATATTTTGAGTGATGATGAGGCATACTGAATGCTTATGTCTGTTTGTTTTCATTGGGTACGAAGATGTTTAGGAGCAACGTCTTCTGTTACGCGGATAGCGGGTTTTATTGCTTTTTGTTCGTGGATCTGATTTTCCGAAGCAGAGTTTCAAAGGCAAACACTTTGTCGGGATACCGGACCGACACGTTGTTTTTCTCATACTTCCCGTCCGTAAGGTCGTATAGTTGCGGAATGCTGTCGTTGCCTGTTTCGCATTTGGCACCCCAGCTCACTATGGCAGGGCCGTCGTTGGCTTCGATGTATTTCCAGTGACGGGTACGTATGGAGAGGACATGATTGGCAGACTGTTCAACTACCCAGGGACGATCGTTCGAATCGGTGCCTAATAAGTTTCCCAGTCGGTTTTGACTGTCAGGCGCGCTTCCCTTGGGGAATCTCGCTCCAATCAGGGCACCAAGCGATGCCATCCAATCGATTTGCGAAATCAGGACGTCTGATTCTCCACTTGGTTTGATGCCTTTGGGCCAGCGGACAATAGCCGGAACGACAGTGCCTCCCTCGTATGCTCCGTATTTGTAACCCCGGAAAGGTCCGGCCGGTTTATGGTTGCCCAATAACTCTTCGGCACGATCCTGATAGCCGTCGTCTATTACCGGTCCGTTGTCGCTTGACAGGATGATCAGTGTGTTGTCGGCAATGCCCAGCTCTTCAAGAGTCTGCATGATTTCTCCTACACACCAGTCGAATTGTACGATAGCATCTCCTCGCAATCCCATGGAAGACTGACCGCGGAAACGTGGATGAGGAAAGCGAGGTACGTGAACATCGTTGGTGGCAAAATATAGGAAGAACGGTTCATTCTGATGACTTTTGATGAAACTGACGGCGTGCGACGTTATGGAATCGGCTATGTTTTCATCTTTCCAGAGCGCTTTACCACCGCCTTTCATATAGCCTATTCGGCTAATGCCGTTCACGATGGATTTGTCGTGTCCGTGGCTTGGCTTCAGGTTGTAGAGCAACTCGGGGTTGTCCTTCCCTGTAGGTTCTCCCGGGAAGTTTTTTACATAACTTACTTCGATAGGAGCGGTGGGGTCGTAATCGGCTACCATATCGTTTTCGATGAACACACAGGGAACGCGGTCGGCTGTGGCGGCCATGATATAATGGTAATCGAATCCTAAGTCGTCTAACGAAGAAGGTAGCGGAGCGTTCCAATCCTGACTACCGGTTTTATCGCCTAATCCTAAATGCCACTTGCCGACAGCAGCTGTGGCATAACCTGCATGTTTGAACATGTCGGCCATGGTGTATTGTCCGGGTTTGATGATCATGCCTGCATTACCGGCAGCAATATCGGTTCCCGGTTTGCGCCATGCATATTCACCTGTTAATAAGGAGTAGCGCGACGGTGTGCTTGTCGAGGCTGTGGCATGTACATTGGTGAAGCGGATACCTTCGGATGCCAGTCGATCGACATGAGGAGTTTTTACCCCTTGGGCACCATAACATTGCAAGTCACCATAACCCAAATCGTCGGCATAGATAATGATGACGTTGGGCTTTTCACGTTCTTGTACTTTTCTATTGTTCTTAGGTGCTTCCGTTGCGGCTGTTATGCCGGCCATGATGGGTGAAAGCAACGACAGGGTTAATAATGACTGTTTCATTGGGCTCCAAGGTTAGCTTTACGATGGTTTGAGAAACATGGAGTTGTGTCGTCTTTTCTATCGACACAACTCCGGTCCCTCACGTTTAAAAAAAGAGATATTAGCGGTCTTTTTCGGTCGAAAAACGAACAGGATCGTTATATTGTTCCTGTAGCTTGAGCATTTCTGCTTTTAGTTCGGTTACAATGGAATCGTATTCGCTTTTTCCGTATAAATTGTTCATTTCGATCGGATCGTTCTGTATGTCATAGAGTTCCCATGCATCGATATCGTTATAGAAGTGTATCAGTTTGTAACGTTCGGTGCGGATGCCGTAATGGCGCTTTACCATGTGCTCAGCCGGGTATTCGTAGAAATGGTAGTAGAGTGCTTTACGCCAATCGGCTGTTTTTTCGCCTTTCAGTAACGGGAGTAGTGAAACGCCTTGTATATCTTCAGGAATTGGTGCACCGGCCAGTTCGAGGAAAGTGGGTGCATAGTCGATGTTCTGCACTAATTGCGGGATGTCACCACGGGTCTTGAAGTCGGCAGGCAAGTGCATAATGAGCGGTGTACGCATAGATTCTTCATACATGAAACGCTTATCAAACCATCCGTGTTCGCCCATATAGAAGCCTTGGTCGGAAGTATAGACAACCAGTGTATTGTCGAGCAAACCGTTTTCTTCCAAATAGTCGAGTACGCGGCCTACATTGTCATCGAGCGACTTTACAACTTTGGCATAGTCGCGCATGTAGCGTTGGAATTTCCATTCTGCCAGTTCCTTACCTTGTGGATTCTTGCGGTAAAAGTCTTCGATGATGGGATTATAGAAGTCGTCCCAAGCCTTTCGTTGTGCCGGGTTCATACGTCCCAGGAAACTTTCGTAAAGAGCCTTCAGACGGCTGTCTTTCCCTTCTTTCAACATTTTAAGGTCGTAGATCAGATCCATGTCTTTAGCGATGCTCATCTCTTGGGCAGCAGCAGCCAAACGCCCCTCGTAATTATCATAGAAGTTGCTTGGTAGCGGGAATTCCTTGTCTTCGTAAAGGTGTAAGTTACAGGTGTCGGCCATCCAGTTGCGGTGAATGGCTTTGTGATGGATCAGCAGGCAGAAAGGTTTGTTTTTATCGCGCTTGTTTTCCATCCAGTCGATTGCATCGTCAGTGATGATGTTTGTGATATAGCCCTCCTTTTGGATAGTATCGTTGTTTTGCGTGATAAAGTCGGGGTTGTAGTAGTCGCCTTGTCCGGGCACTACTTCCCAATAGTCGAATCCCGATGGGAGACTTTCCAAATGCCATTTGCCTACAACGGCTGTCTGATAACCGGCTTTACGGAGCAGCTTGGGGAAGGTCTGTTGGGCACTGTCGAATACACAGGTGGTATTGTCATAGAACTTGTTGGCACACGAGTGCTTACCGGTGAGCATACAGGCACGGCTGGGACCACTGAGCGAATTGGCCACGAAGCTGTTGGTGAAACGAACACCGTCGCGGGCAATGCGGTCAAGGTTGGGAGTCTCTATGTTACGGGTATCATAGCAACTCATCATCTGAGCCGTATGATCATCGGTCATGATATAGACTATGTTATAAGGCTTGGGTGCATTGTCAGGTTGATGGCATGCCGAAAAGAGGGAGGCTATACCGGCTATGCCGAAAAGTGGGTAGATTGAATTATTCATAAATATGTTTGGGTTTTATAATTATTGCATGATGATTGTTATAAAATAGTGCTTAACCGATGTTATTGGCTGATGCTACTGATGCGAAGTTTGTAGGAGTGCTTTTGCTGCGGAATGCGATATTGAGGTAATGTATCCACATCTTTTCCGCAACTTGCGTTTCCGACACCACGTACGGCTGCATCGAGATGGAGGACCGTGTACGGGCGTTTTTTCAATTCCCACATGTGGTTGCAGTTCATCAAATCTTCATCAGTATAGTGCAGAGCCGAGAATGAGACATTCCCTTCAGTTTCTATCTTGATGCCAGTACCGGAGTCGTTGCGAAGAAGTAGTTCGCGCAACCCTTCACGGTTTCCCATGGATTGTGGCTTGACATACTTCTCTTCCATTTGATCTACAGTCGTGTGGAAGCGACCTACCGAACATCCGTCTTTACGGTCGTTGTAGTTCTCCCAAGGTCCGTATGCGTAATAATCTATTTTATTCAGAGAAGAGTCAATACCGCAAACGAGTCCGCATCTTCTAAGTTCTGTGGTCTGTGGAGTCAGCTCTACATCCAGATCGATAATGCCATTGGGCAAAATGGTATAGACAATTTGGCTGTGGCATAAGTTGCCGTTTCGGGTAGTTCTTATAATGACGGCATTCCCTTTTTTCTCTAATGTACACGTTCCTGTTGGCTCAAGTCCGTTCGAGGTTTCAGTAAATTTGTCATTCTCTATCCAGCGGTGATTGTCGTATAGGAATCCTTTGTTCTGATTGATAACCGGTTGTCCGTTTAGAACAAGTGTGGTCATCAATCCGTTTTGTCTGTCAAAGGCAGCTTCAATATGCGCATTCTTTATGACGAACATGTTCGGTGTCTCTTCTACTTTCAATGCATTTTTGCGATTGCCTTTGGTAGAGAGTGCTGGTAAGGTGCCACGTTTCAGAAGTTCGTATTGTTGCTGTGCAACTACGTGTCCGGCCTGACACCAGGTCGAAGCATTACTTGTACAGACATTCAGGTTAAGCATTACTTCTTTCCCCTCTTTTTGTGCCTGATTAAAGGTGATTTCGGGCAGCTTTAGATTGATAGCAAGAGAATCATCAGGCATGACATGACCGAGCAGCAGGCTGTCTGTAGTCAGAATATAGCCATCTTTCAGTACTTGCCAGCGTAGATAAAATCTGTCAAGTGGCAAGAAGTCATACGTATTTTTAAGCTGGATTTTGACTTCATTACGATCGAAATCCGTTTCTAAAAGATCAAAGTGTATATATTGATATACGGCTTTTACTTCTTTCAGTTTAGGCGATTCGTCGCGTGTAGCAGGAATGATGCCATTTGAACAGAAATTGCCCTGATGCGGTCCGGGAAAATCATAACCGGTATGCAGACGATAAATTCCCTTTTTCATTTCACGGGGTTCGTAAATGGCCTGATCTACCCAGTCCCATATGGCACCACCTATGGTTGATGTGCTGTTTTCTATACTATTCCAGTATTCTTTCAAATTGCCGATGGCATTTCCCATGGCATGTGCATATTCACAAATGAACATAGGTTTATCGAACGCGTTGACATAAGTGTCCATCCACTTCATGCCCGGATACATTTTAGAATACAGGTCACTGAAACGATTGCCACCGTATTCTTTACCGTCGCGAGTCCCTTCGTAGTGCACGGGGCGATTGTCAAGACGCTTGGCTGCATCGTAGCATGCTTGGAAGTTGCTTCCACCTCCAGCTTCATTTCCCAAACTCCAGAATATAACGCTTGGATGATTGCGGTCGCGCAGTACCATACGGTCAATGCGATCGACGAAGGCGGGAATCCACGAGGGCATGTTACTGATGGATTGGTTGGCATGGTCTTCTAAGTCGGCTTCATCCATCGTATAAAGGCCAAAGTAATCGAACATGGCATACATCTTGGCTGCGTTGGGGTAATGGGATGTACGGATGGTATTGATATTGTTCTGTTTCATCAGCAATACATCTTGTAGCATCGATTCAGTGGGTACGGCACGTCCGTAAACAGGGTGAGTGTCGTGGCGGTTTACACCTTTGAAGAAGACGCGTTGTCCGTTGATGTAAACTAATGAACCTCGTATTTCGATTTCTCTGAATCCGTATTTGGTCGAGAAAGCCATTTCTTCTTTGCCTTTTTCACGTTGACTGATGCGCAGGGTATAGAGATTGGGCGTCTCTGCTGTCCAGAGATGTAAGTCTTTCAAGGGGAAAGAAGTTTGTATTTCAATTTTTTTCTGGTCTTGCATATAAGGTATGCGGAGGGTTTGTTCGCTGACCAGATTGCCGTCAGGGTCCATCAGACTAAGTTTGACTTCTTTGGTGCCTTTTAGTCCGTCACGATTATCCAATGTTAAAGCTACAGACATGTTGCCCTCTTTATAGTTGGACTGTGCTTCTAATTTGGAGGTAATATAATGATCGCGTATGCTGGTAAGCGGGGTGTTATACAAGTAAACATCGCGGAAAATTCCACTCATGCGGAACATATCCTGACATTCCAGATAAGATCCGTCACTCCAGCGGAAAACCTGTACGGCAAGGCGGTTTTCTCCGGTACGTAAGTATGGTGTCAGATCGAATTCGGCTACATTGTTGGCTCCTTGTGTGTAGCCTACATATTGGCCATTCAGATAGACGAAAGCTGCACTGTAAATACCTCCGAAATGGATGAATGTACGTTGTTTTTCCCATCCTTGTGGCAGATGGAAGACACGGACATAGGATCCGACAGGGTTGATCCCATAATTTTTCCCGCCATCGTTGAAACCTTTGCGTGCGTCGATGTAAGGCGGAATATTGGCGTGGGGATATTCTACATTGGCATAGATGGGTCGATCGTATCCATGCATTTCCCAATTGGACGGCACCGGTATTGTGTCCCAATCAGAGATGTCATAATCTTCTTTATAGAAATCTTGCGGACGTTGTGATGGCTTGGAAACGAGGTGAAAAGCCCATTTGCCATTCAGAGAATAGAAGCATGAACTTTTGGGAGTGGTCCAAGGTGTCCGGTAGAAATCCGCATCTGCTGTCATTTCGTTCGTGGAAACATATGGCAGGTAGGTGGCATGACCGGGCTCTTTGTTTTCTTCGAAACATGTTTCGTCTTCCCAATAAGTCTTGGCACGTTGTGACAGGTCAGGACCGATATCTTCCGGCATGGCCATTTTACTTATTCTAATAGCAAATAAGGTTTCGGTAGAGTTCTCAAATTTCCTTTTATCAACCAATCGCAGTTTACCTTCACTGCTGCAGGATAAAATGAGATCGGGACTGTTTGTCGGAAAAATCTGCAGGAATTTGTCTTTCTGACGAATGGTCCATAATTGTGACTCGTCGGAACCGTTGTTTTCCGTTATTCCCAACGAATTGTCTGTGCGGGCATAGATAGCCTTATTGTCGAACGGATTGATGAACCGAAAACTGCTGGACAAGTTGCTGACTGTCCACTGTTGCATCTTATCTTCGACATTCAATCGGAGCAGAATGATTTCTGAACTTCCTTGTTTGTACCCAAGTGCATTTTGGACTTTCCCGGCAGGTATTACGTTATAAAGTTTATTTTTCGCAAAACCTACTTGTGCTTGAACCGCAGTAAATGCACATATGAGGAGGCTTACAAAGCTTATCAATACTTTTTTCATAGAGTTTCTTTTAATTTTCTGTTTTTGCCCGACCGTTATTGTTGGAGTCGGACAATGTTACTCCTATTTCTTCTATTTCCACTACAGCCGGTGTATCGTTAGGGGACGTAGCCTCTAATTTAATAAAACGTGCTGTTTCCTCATGGCCGAATGATACAGTTTGAGGCAAAGGGTTGTGCATGATATTGCTAAACTCGCCATTCAGCGTTATTTCTTTCCAAATCTGTCCGTCCTGGCTGACAGAGAGCTTATACCGGTAGGCCATAGTTGTTTTGGCCTGTTCGTTTAGAGGTGCATATGTAAATCCCTTCAAAGTTACTGTTTTTCCCAGATCTATCACTAAGGGTTGATCGGAAATTTTTTTCCAGGCAGTGCGTGGAAGGTCATTCCAGGAAGAAGTGGTTTGTTGCTCACTGAGTGGAGTGGCATAATAAGCCGCAACGTTGTTGATGCGCGCATCCAACCGTGATTCTTCTATATGAAGCCTTATGGCATCAGCTTTTATTTCAGGAAAACGAATCATTCGTTTGTATCCTACGGTTGTGCCTTTACCTATTGGCTCCCATTTCCCATTGACAAGAGCTTCCAAATTAAATTGTTCTATTCGTTGGCCATGTGAGATATCTTCTTGCAACAGAACCACGTTGATTCTGGAGTCAGGTTTTAAGGTATAAATTTGTTTATCGCCTGGTGCAGCAATCCATAGTTTTTGCCCGTCTGATACAGCGTTTTTTGCAAATGTCTGTTGACGGTAAGCTGCGAACTCCTTTAAGCGGGCAATGTCTGCTTCATGTATCATGCCTCGTTTATCGGGAGGTATATTGAGCAGTAATACGGAATTGTAGCCGACAGATTGAAAATAAATGTCAGTGAGATGCTTCAAACTTTTCACCTTACTGTTTTCCTCTTCATGCCAGAACCATCCTGGCCGGATGGATACATCCACTTCGGAAGGATACCAAAAAAGTTCGGTGGCATTTTTCAGCATTTCTCTACTACCCAAGTCCTGCGCTTTGGCATAGACTCCCAAGCGCTTGTTGTTACTTTCTGAGCGTGCATAGATACCCGGTGTCAATACCGTAGCACTCCATTCTGTTTCACGGCCTATACCTTTCTCGTTGCCTACCCAACGAACGTCATCGCCCATGATTGCCATTACGGCTTTGGGTTGCAAACGTTGGATGGTTTTGTAGAAGGCATCCCAGTCGTAAATTTGTTTTTTCCCGTTGGGACCCTCACCGTTGGCACCGTCAAACCATACTTCATGTACTTCACCATAGTTAGTCAACAATTCCGTCAGTTGTTGGATGAAGAATTGGTTATAACGAGGAGAGTCGCCGTAGCATTCGGCATTACGATCCCATGGCGAAAGGTAAACTCCAAACTTCATGTCGTATTTGGTGCAGGCATCGCGCAATTCTTTCACAACATCGCCTTTGCCACCTTTCCAATTGGATGAGGCTACAGAATGTCGGGTTGTTTGAGTGGGCCACAGACAGAAGCCGTCGTGGTGTTTTGCTGTAAGCAGAACCATTTTAAAACCGGCTTCTTTCAGAGTACGTACCCATTGTTCTGCATCCAGATTGGTTGGATTGAACAGAGTAGGATCTTCGGTTCCATCTCCCCATTCACGCCCGGTAAATGTATTGATGCCAAAATGCAGGAATGCTGTCAGTTCCATCTTTTGCCATTCGATTTGTTGGGGCGAAGGAACAAGGCGGGCTGCTATAGATACTTTTTGCTCCAGAGTTGCATTCTTAGGAAATTCTACATGCTTGATGTATAATGTGGTATCTTGCTGGGAATATCCTTGCAGGGAAAGTGTGCTTAATGCGCATCCTATTAAAAATAACTTGATTCTGTTCATGATTCATTCGGGTTTCAGAAAAAGTTGATTCCTATTGTTCGTTTTAAAATCGTATTATTTAATAATGATTTCGTCCAAATAGATTCTGGAAGCTTGACCTGGCCGTACATGATCTTCCGGACATTTACCCGGTGTTTCCAATGTAAACCGTATATAACGTGCTACCACATCTTTGGTTTTTATGCTTAGATCCTCAATGAAATTTCCTTCTTTGAAAATTTCATTATCACTATATTCGCGGTCTCCTGCCAGTGTAAATGTCTGGTTATCAGTGGATATTTCGACTTTGAAGGTTCTTGGTTTGTGAACACCCATACCATAATTCGTGATGCAGCCAACAGCACATTCATTTATTTTTTCCGTTTTTTGCAAATCGACTGTAAACGAAAGAGGTTTGGACGCGTCGCCAGTGAACCATTCGAAATCCGTCTGCTTAAGACTGCCCCGCACACCATTGACTAAGATATCTGCCTCTTTGGGAAGTCCTTGCAGGCTTTTTGCTGTTGCCTTATTCCTTTGTAGTGGTAAGATCAGTTTTTTCCCTTTTTGCTTTCCGTTAACAAAGGTAGCTGCCTGTAATAAAACTTCTTTGTCAATAACTAATTCCTGTTTATACAAAGGAGAGGTGGCTAACGGCTCTGTTCCATCCGTTGTATAATGTATTTCGACGTCGGGGCGTTCGCATTCAAGTTTGACATTCAGTTTATTGTCTGTTGGGGTGACCTTATGTTGTATATTATACATAGACTTGGCATATATAACGCCTTTGGCATCCAAATGTGTCAGATAATGATCCAATGCCTTCAGAAAGGCTGGCCAGTCTTTACTGTCGCGTGCCGACCAAGCTACTTCGGCAACAGCTGCTAGACGTGGGAAGATCTGATATGTCACATCTCGAGGGCTTGAACAAAATTCAGTCCACATGGAACCTTGTACGCCCATCAGCAGATTGGCGTATGACGGGTCCCAACTCTTTTGTATCGGTTCATAGTCATACACGTCCTTCAGCGTATTGTTTCCGAAATAGGTGAGCGGCTCGAACCACTGTGGCCCCTGGTAACGTATCAGGTAAAGCAAACGGGCGGGAGTCATTATGAAGGGATGTCCTTGCGCTGCAGCTTTCAGGGCAGCATTGCCGAATCCTTGCCATCCGAAGATAGTAGCTCCTTCAGGCAGTTTGCTGTTCGTCAGCTCATCCCATCCCATGACTTTCTTGCCTTTTACTTCCTGTACGTATTTGCTAATGCGTCGCATGAAATATCCCTGCAAATCTTCTTCGTCTTGCAGGTGCTCTTTTTTTATTCGTGCCTGACACAAGGGACATTCTTTCCAATGTGTTTTCCATGCTTCATCGCCTCCGATATGAATGTATTCAGAGGGAAAAAGTTCGGCTATCTCATCGATGATGCCTTGCAGAAAATCAAATGTCTTGTCATTTCCTGCACAGTAGATGATGTCGGCATTGCTACCACCAAGTCCGGGAAGCACTCCTATAAACTTATTTACTACCGGGCAAGCGTATTCCGGATAGGCTGCCAATGCTGCATTGGAATGAGCCGGCATGTCAATTTCCGGTATAATCTCAATTTGTCTTTGCTGGGCATAGTTGATGATTTCTTTCATCTGGTCCTGGGTATAATATCCACCGATGGGAGTCGGCTCTTCAGGAGAAGGATTCCGACGATCGGGGAAGGGGGAATATTCTCTGTTCACCCTCCATGCACCAACTTCTGTCAGGCGTGGATACTTTTTTATTTCAATTCGCCAGCCATTGTCATCTGTAAGATGCAGATGGAGTTTATTCAGTTTTAGCAGAGCCATGCAATCGATTATTTTCAGCACTTCTTCTTTCGGTATGAAATAACGTGAAACGTCTAGCATGAGCCCTCTGTATGGGAACCTTGGACCATCGGTCATTTCCATGGCCGGTATAATCCAGTCGATATCTTGACGTATCACGCGGTTTTCAATTTGTGCCGGTAAGACAAGTCTGAGTGTCTGAATTGCATAGAAGAATCCGCTAAGCGTTGATGCCTTTATCGATATACCTTCTTTTTTTACTTGTAAGGAATAAGATTCGGGCTTTATGTTTTTGTCCGTTTTGAAGACGATGTCTGCCTCTTTGTTGATGACGACTGATGGTGTAAAACCAGCCGGTAACGTAAACAATGATGAAAAGTATTCGGCAATAGCTTTTTGTTCACTGTTCTCAACAGAAATGCTTGTTTGAGAAGTGATCCTGAATGTTTCTTTACTTGTGTTCTGGTAATGAAGCGGTCGGGGCACTAAAGCTATATCTTGGGACCAGAGTTTGCCTTGTACCGCTATACACATGATGATGGGAATGATTATTTTGTAGAATACATTATCGCTCATGGTCGTGAGAGATTTTAAGGTGAATAAGAAAAAAGGGGCAACAGATCTTTATTTCAAGTCCGCTGACCCCTTTTCATTTTGTTGATTAATTGATTGGGTGACTGATTATTCCATAGGCTCAATTGGTGGCCATGCATTGAGCCTACTCGATTTCAATTAATACCCGAAGTTATTGTCTGTAATACCGGGGTTAGCATCTCTTTCTGTATCAGGAATAGGTAACAACAAATTCTTTTTCAAGAAATCTTCCGTCAAATTGCCTTCATTATAAATACGGTCGGTCCATTTCTGGGCGGCAGTTTTGTAATAGGCATCGGAAGCTTTTGTGAATTCGTGGTTATTGTGATATTCCAAAGCTTTTTTCAGATATTCTGTTCCGCGGATGCGAATCATTTCATACATGTCTGGTTCGCCAAACAATTCTATAATACGTTCGAAATACAGTTTTTCACGAACCTGTTCAGTGGATAATGAGGTTGGCCAATCCTTAGGTTCTACCGCAGGAGCTGTTGTTGTGGCAGATCTACGGGCGCGAGCCAAAACTTCATTTGCCAGTGAAATGGCTTTGTCCTTATCGCCTAATTCGTTGTAAACATCGGCCATCAAAAGTAACATTTCGGCATAACGATAGACCATCAGATTCTTGTGACTGGCTGTACCCTGTTGGCTTTGATCATACAGTTTGGCGTGTGCGGGCCAAGCTTGCTGGCTACCATTCTCAGCAAATGTCTTTTTCAGATTTTTTAAGGCTGATATACGGGCTTTCTCATATCCAGTGGCGTTGGCAGGTGCCTCTAAGTTTTCCAAGTAAGACAGCGACGGGTTAGCCGGATTTTCCATCTCTTCGTATGGAATACGGGTTACAAACTCCTTCGGTTCTACCCCTTTGCCGTTTTTGTAAATCGAGTCGTACACGGCTACTTCTTTTCCATTAACAGTTTTGCTACCCAATTGAACCTTATAACTGATGTAAGGATAGTAATATACGGAGTCGTTAGCAGAAGGCGTATCGCCTACCTGAGCCTTTGGATTGGCTTGGTTGTTACCGCTACGTTCTCTATGCTGCGTTAAGAAGGTCGCTGCGATGCGAGGATCGCCAGGATACATGCTCCAATGCATATCGTAAGCAGCTTTTGTAGCACGATAGGTACTCCAGTTTACGCCGGTGGTAGATGAAGTAGGCGAGAAACGATTGCTGGCACGGTTGAAGCAGTTGGTTGACGTTACGCTGAAATTGATTTGAAAAATCGATTCCTTGGAGTTTGATACCCAATCGCCGAACAGATCTGCAAAGTTGTTCTCTAACTGATAAACGCCACTGTTGTAAACTGCATCAAACATATTCTTGGCATTGTTCCAGTTTTCTGTTGCATTGACACCCAATACAGCTAGTTTATAGTAAACCTTACCCATGAAAGCCTTTACTGCCCATGAATTGACACGACCTGCATCGGAGGTTTTATTAATGCTCTCGGCGGCTTTCAAGTCTTCGATGACGTGAGCCAATATTTCTTCCCGAGGTGTACGTCCGATTGTAATACCTTCGGAGGTAGAAGCGGTTGTCTTGAAAGGAACATCGCCAAACAGAGAAACCAGATTGTAATAAGCCATTGCACGCAAGAATCTGGCTTCGCCACTGTATTGGTTTTTAATTTCGGCAGATAGTCCGCTACTTTCCAGATTGCTCAGGTAAGCATTTACTTCGGAGATAACCTTATACATTGCATTCCAAGTCGTAGAAATCAGTCCGTCGCTCGATAATGACTGCAAACTTACAATACCGTCGCTACCGCTTCGTTGTGACCAGGCAAATCCTGAACCACTGATAGGTATTTCCTGCCAATGCTGTCCGTATGCCGACGTAGTGCTCATATAAGAGTAACAGCCTAATAATGCCAGTTCTGCATTACTTTCACTGGAGAACACAATGTTGTTATTCTGCGTATATAATGGATCTTCGTCCAAGCATGAAGACATGCAACATGCTACAGAAAGAGACAGAATTAAGAATTTTATATTTTTCATATTTTGTTTTCTTTAAAGTTTATGGTATCGATTAATGTTAGAAAGTTACATTTAGACCAAATATATATTGGCGTGGTGTAGGATAAGAGTTCATATCGACACCCGGACGTAAACCGTCAAATGCAAAGCTGTTTACTTCAGGGTCATAACCACCGTAGTTAGTGATGATGAATGCGTTCTTTACAGATGCGAATACTGATGTATTCTGCAAACCAACTTTCTTCATCCACGATTTGGGCAGTACATAGTTCAATGTAATGTCTGAACATCTCAGGTAACTTCCGTCTTCTACATAACGGTCCATAACCATATTCTGTACAATGAAGTTGGAAGAAGGATACAGGTTGGATTTATTTTCCGGAGTCCACATTCCTTCATAAGCTTTCTTTGATATCGTTCCGGCTTTGGTTCCCGGTGTGTTGATATAGCGGTTATTTACGTTGATGATGTCGCGGTCTTGTACTCCGGAGAATGAAGCTGAGAAGCTCAGATCTTTCCATGACAATGAAGTTTGGAAGCCGTATGTAAATCCGGGATTGGGATTACCGATAATGTTACGGTCAGAAGTGTCAATGGAGCCGTTGTCATCGAAGTCAACGAATTTTACGTCACCTGCTACCGGTTTCTGGCCTAATACGTTTTGATAATATCCGATGGTTCCATCCGGTTTGGTATATCTTACACCTTGGTCTGTGATGTCTTCTTCTTGTACGATACCTTGTGTTACGTAACCGAGGAATAATCCCGGTTCCTCACCTTGCAAGAACACGTGGCCTACACCGAAATGGTCGCCGAGTGTATTACCGTAATAACCGATCCTTTCGCCTAAGCAGCCGAATTCAGTAGGAAGAAGTCCAAGGTTTACAATTTTACTCTTGTTCTTTCCAAAGTTACCGGTAACGCTCCATTTCCAATCTTTGGAGTCGATGATTTGTGCATTCAAAGTCAGTTCGACACCTTTGTTATCCAAAGAACCCTGGTTGTAGTATGTCGAAGAGAACCCGGCAGAACCCGGCAAGTTTCTTGAAATAAGCAAATCGTCAGTTCTCTTTACGTAGAAGTCGATTGTACCACTTAAGCGCGAGCGGAAGAGACCAAAGTCAATACCGGCATTCCAGGAAGAAGTCTTTTCCCAGGTCAGACCTGTATTCGGCAGGTTGGTAATGGTCAGTGTAGCCAGTTGGTTACCGGAACCATCAGCATAGTGGTTCGTTCCACCGCCGTACATTGAGAAGGTAGAGTAGGGATTGATACTCTGGTTACCCGTCACGCCATAGCTGACGCGAACTTTCAGCTGATTCAACCAGTTGATGTCTTTCATGAATTCTTCCTGCTCCATACGCCATGCTAAAGAGGCTGATGGGAAGTAGCCCCAACGGTTACCTTTAGCAAACTTACTTGAACCATCGGCACGGAGAGATGCTGTTACCAGGTACTTGTCAAGGAATGACAGATTGATACGTCCTAAATAAGAAAGCAACTGATAATCGCGCTGTATCGGTTCCTGATGCTGTACGTTTCCCGCCATGTGGATACCGTTTTCTCTCAGGTCGAACATTGTAAATTGAGTTCCAATGACATTTTTGTTAAGGAACTTGTAAGCATCGTACGTCACACCTACCGTAGCATCCAAATTGGCGATGCTACCAAGTTTGGTGTTGTAGTTCAACACGTTTTCAACAGAGTAATTGCTCTTGTTCAGGTCCGAAAGAGCCAAATATCCATTGTTGTTCATACCTTGATACAATTGCATACCATACCAACGGCTGCGATCGTTGATGTTCATATTACCACCTACACGCAGGTTGTATTGCAAGTTTTTCAGGATTTTCCATGACAAGTCCATACTCATGTTGAATGTCTTGTCGTTGGTTACGTCTTCATAGTCATTTAGCCAGCTGAAGATTGTGGTCTTTGTTTCTGCCTGGAACGACGGGTCGTCTTCGGGCATTTCGAAAGGAGCATAGTCCAATGCTGTACGTGAAATGGCTGTTGTTGATCCTCCAAGTGTGCTACCTCCGGCCATCATATTGTTCTGACGGAGTGAGCCACTGAATGTCATGTTCAAATGAACGGTTTTCGACAGGTCCATACCAATGTTGGCACGCAAATCGCCTTGTTTCAGTCCGGTCTGTTTTACGGTACCATTTATATCCTTGAAGTTGGCAGAAATATAGTAAGTCATCTTGTCGCTACCGCCATTCACAGAAACCGAGTAGTTTTGTGAGAAGGCCGACTGGTATATTTCTTTTTGCCAATTGCGATACTGGATCAGGTGATACGTCTCCGGATTGTTAGGATCGTATTTGGCTAAAGCGTCGTTATATACATATCTTACTTCATCGCCTACGATATAGAAGGGATATTGTCCGTTCGAAATGCGTGAATTGACATAGTTGGCATGTTCGTACAGGTTGGTCATTTCCATCAGGCGGGTAGGCTCGGCTATGGTGAAGTTGGCACTTACATTGACTTTGGCCTTTCCTTGTTTACCCTTTTTGGTCGTAATCAGGATGACACCGTTTGCACCGCGCGAACCGTAAATGGCTGTTGAAGAAGCATCCTTCAAGATGGTGATGTCTTCGATATCCGAGGGATTCAGTGCTGCGAGCGGATCCTGATTAATCTGGAAGTCTCCGCTGATACCCGATGAAGAAAATTCACCTGCTGATGCCTGCGGAACGTTATCGATAACGTATAATGGCTGGTTATCGCCGCGCAATGAGCTGGCTCCACGAATGGTGATTGAGGAGGCGGCACCGACAGCCGAAGATGAAGAGCTAACTACAAGGCCGGCTACTTTACCCGACAACAGATTGTCGAGTGAACTGGCTTTAGAGGCATCGTTCGGGTCGGGACGCATGGTCGTCAAAGCGCCGGTCAAGTCACCTTTTCGGGCTGTACCATAACCTACGACAACCACTTCTTCCAGTGCCTGAGCATCTTCTTTCAGTTCTACATTAATAACAGTTTGATTACCTACTGTAATTTCTTGGGTAGAAAAACCGATAAAGGTGAATACCAATACGGATTTCGGTCCCTCCACTTTTAACGAATAGTTTCCGTTCAGGTCGGTAATGGTTCCTACCGTGGTACCTTTTACCTGAACATTTACACCAGGCATTCCTTCTTTTAAATTATCCACTACTTTACCTGTAATGGTCTGCCCTTGAGCCAGTGCTCCAACTGAGAACACTAACATTGAAACCACACATAAACAGAAATACTTTAATTGTGCTTTCATTAATACTAAGTTTTTAGTTAAACATGAAATTGAGAACATTCATTTTTGTTTGTTTTTATTGTTTCTAAACGAAAATCACATTGCAAATTTACAATTGATTACTTTTGTTCACATCCGTAAATAACTATTTTACTTCCACTTTTGGCTAAGTAGTCATTATTAGTCGTTTATATGTTTGTTTTTGGAAGTTTCGCAGGCTTCCACTTTTGATTTTTCACTTCCACTTTTGACTATTTTCCGATATTTATATACCTTTGTGTTAAGAAAAGGACCTGTTATGAGAAATACATTACGATATATCTTTTTATTGTTAATCGTGTGCCTTACAATCGGAGATCAGTTGTATGCCACCAGTAACTATAGTTTCACCCAGATTGGTTTGCAACAGGGAATGCCTTCGTATGTCAATTATGTATTCGAGGAAAGTAATGGGGTCATCTGGTTGGATACGTCTAACGGGCTGATACGTTATGATGGCAAAGAACTGAAACATTATACAATTCCTCTGGTCGGTTCGGAGTATTCATATAGGCGAATCATGCAGATTGTTGAAGATAAAAACCGTCAGTTGTGGTTTCTGACAGTTAACGGACTTGCCAGATATTCGCGAGAGAATGACGAATTCTCATCCTGTTACTCAACCGACGGGCAGTTGGTCGTAGCAGGTGCGGTTTGTAAGATAGAAGACGGACTTATTTTGGGGGCTACTGATCGGCTGTACAAGTATAGCTATGACTCCGGTAAGATTGATGTGTTTGCCGAGCTTCATTATAAAGATAATTTCTTGATACAAAGGATGAAGTTTTGGGATTCGCATACATTGATTTGCTCCAATAGGGAAAAAGATATTCTGCTGTTCGATATTGATAGAAAGAAAGTGCAACCTGCTTTTTTCTCAGGAACCAATAATTTTGCAGATCTCTGCATCGACAATCAAGGATATTTATGGGTCACTGATTACAATAACGGCTTAAAAAGATTTGCAAGGGATGGCAGACTCATTGCTCACTACACTACTCAGAACTCAGGGCTTAGTAGCGACCTGGTGCTGTGTGTTACATTGATAAACGGATGTATTTGGGCCGGTACAGATGGTGGTGGCATCAATATTATCAATCCGGATAATGAAAGCATACAGGTACTTGAACATGAATCAGGCAATATCCATACATTGCCTGTTAATACCATCCTGCATATACATGGTAGCGAGAAGGGTAACAATGTATGGCTGGGTACGACACGAGGCGGATTGATAAATGTCAGAGAAACCAATATGGTTACTTTTTCCAGTGTAGCATTGGGTAACAGGAAGGGGCTGAGCGAAAATACTGTTCTCTCGTTGTATCAGGAACCCGGCTCTCACGACATTTGGATAGGAACCGATGGTGGCGGAATCAATAAGTTGGATGAGGAACGGAATGAGATTCTGCATTATCCTACTACGTGGGGCGATAAAGTTGTGTCTATATGTGGATATTCGTCCTCAGAATTGCTTGTCTCCATTTTCTCAAAAGGCTTTTTCCTTTTCAATAAACATACGGGTGCAAAGCGTGCCTTTAGGTTAACGCAGAATAAGTTGAGTGACTATATCAAGTACAGTCGTCTTTCGACTAATGTATATAATGAAACTGATGACGCCATTCTGTTGCTGACCAATCCGGTCACTCGTTATTACATTTCAACGGGCAGGACGGAAGAAGTTGTCAACGGCACTCCGGGAATACCACAGGGAATGCTTTGCAGCGCAGGTAGTGACAGTCTGTATTCTTACTTTCATAATACTCAAAATCTTTATAGAATACCGAAAGGCGGAAAACAACTCCAGTCTATGTTTCATTCCGATACGGCTTATTTCATAAATTCTGTTTCGTTAGATCAGAAGGGCACCTTTTGGATTACGGGCAGTGAGGGCTTGTTTACTTTTAGGGAGGGTAAACTGGCACATATCGAAAGCTCGTTGTTTCGGGAGGCTAAGTCTGTCTTGTGCGACGAGAATGGTTGTGTCTGGATTGGTGCAGGGCAGGATTTGTTTGCCTATCACCCCGAAGAGAAAAAATTCATATTGTATGGCGAGGCTGACGGATTGCTGAGGAATGAGTATTTGCAGAAACCTAAGCTCCTGTCCAACGCCCGGCGGGTTTATATGGGGGGAGTCAACGGGTTGCTTTGCATTGATGCTGCCGCCGACGAGCTGAAGCTGACTGACGAACGGGATGCCGAAGTGGTTCTTTTGGATTTCTCGGCCGGTGGCGAGAACCTGATGGGGCGATTGGATGATGGGAAGATATCGCTGCCGTGGAATTGCCGCAACATACAGTTGCGTTTTTTGGTCGAAGGAGATGATATCCTGCGTCCGCGTCTCCTCCATTATACGCTCGATAACCGACCGGAAAACGCAATTACGAGCTACGACACCGAGCTGAACATTCCTTCGTTGGCATCGGGCACTTATCCCATCCGTGTCAGCTATACGAAGAAAGACGGTGGCTGGTCGCAAAGCCAGAAGGTGCTTACATTGGTCATATTGCCGCCATGGTACAAATCCTGGTGGTTCATCACGCTGTTGGGCGTATTGTGTATGTTGCTTGTCTATTGGGCCATTGTTTCGGCTTTGCGTAAGAAAGACAACCGCATTAAATGGATGTTGAAGGAGCACGAACAGGCTATCTATGAGGAAAAGGTCCGATTCCTTATCAACATCAGTCACGAACTGCGTACTCCGCTCACGTTGATATATGCGCCGCTGAAGAAGGTTATCGATTCCATTCAGCCAGCCGATCCTTATTTCAAGCAATTGAATATAGCCTTTAAGCAGGCACAACGGATGAAGGATCTTATCAGTATGGTACTCGATGCCAGGAAGATGGAAATGACCATGACCAAGTTGGACATACAAAGCTACGACCTGAACCAGTGGATCGAGGAAGTATGTGCTAATTTTGCCGACAGTGAGAGTGATACCAATAAAATAGAGTTGCAACTCGACGACAAGATAGGGCGGGTGGCTTTCGACAAGGAGAAGTGTATTGTCATTCTTTCCAATCTGTTGATGAATGCCATCAAACACAGTCCAGCTAAATCGCCTGTCCGTGTGCGTACCGAACGGACGGAAGACGGGCAGTATATCCGTATTTCAGTGTCCGACCAAGGTATCGGGTTGAAAAACGTCGATCCGGACAAGTTGTTTGTACGGTTCTATCAGGGAAATTCCGAACAGGGTGGAAGTGGCATCGGATTGTCGTACTCTAAGATTCTGGTCGAACTGCATAAGGGTAAAATCGGTGCTTACAACAATCCGGATAAGGGAGCGACTTTCTACTTCGAGTTGCCGCTCTCGCAGACTGTTGCCGGAGACATCCCGAAAAACAATGCCTACCTGAACGAACTGCTGTCGTCGCAGTCGTCCATCGATATCGCTATGCCTGACAAGGACAAAATAAGCAGTGTTCATCTGAAGGACTATGTGATATTGGTGGTGGACGACAACAAGGCCTTGGTTGACTACCTTGTTGATGACTTGAAGGAGTTGTTCAAGCGGGTCTTGGTGGCCTACGATGGTGAGCAGGCGTACAAGATAGCTTGCGAAGAGAATCCGGACATCATTGTCAGTGATGTGATGATGCCGGTCATGAACGGATATGAGTTATGCAAGGCTGTCAAGGAAAATATTGCCGTTAGCCACATTCCCTTTATCCTGTTGACTGCCAGAAACGATGAGGCCAGTCGGCAGTATGGTTACATGCTGGGTGCCGACAGTTATCTGGAAAAACCGTTCGAAATGAAAGAACTGCTGGCAAAGATTGTCAATAAGCTCTATAACCGTGTGCAGACCCGTCGGCATTATCAGCAGGTGGGGAGTCAGCCTGTGCTTGGTGAGAATGATCTGACGAAGAAAGATACCTCTTTTATGGACAAGCTGAACCAGATCATCGTGGACAATCTGGATAATACGGAGCTTGATATTCCTTTCCTGTGCAAGCAGATCGGCATGAGCCGTGCTTCGCTTTACAACAAGCTGAAGGCCATTACCGATATGGGTGCCAACGACTACATTAATAAGATCAGGATTGAGCAAGCCATGAAACTGATAGCGGAAGGTAATCTTAATTTTACTGAGATTTCGGAGAAAGTGGGTTTTGCTTCGGCACGCTATTTCAGTACTTCGTTCAAGCAATACACGGGGAAGACGCCTACCCAATATAAGAAAGAAGCAGAAGGCGGGCATTCTGTCTGATTCAGTCGGTTATTGTTTGCGGATATTTTCCCAGTTGGAGAAATCTTTTTCCTTAACTGGGAAAATAATTGGTGGGAATTTCGTTGTCGGATTGCAACATTCGGTGAGCCTGTGGCGCATTAAAAAGAATTAGGCACAGACTACTCACCTTCCTGTCATTATGAATAAATCTTCTGACTTCGAAGTGTGTATTCTGTGCCTAAAAAAGACATTTTTCAAAAAGTGTCATTTAAAGGGCTGATTATTATATCTTTGCGGAAAGAGTGGGATTCAAACCCACGGAACAGCAAAAGCCGTTCGCCGGATTTCGAGTCCGGTCCATTCGATCACTCTGGCATCTTTCCTTCCTTTTGACGGTGCAAAGGTAAGATTTTCTTTTATTCGTTATACATTTCCCGCAGTTTTTTTGCGATTTTCTTTCTATTTCCTGCTTTGGGGGCTGATTGCCCGTGAGTGGATGTGGCTGTCGAGGTTCGTTTTTGGAGTCTGTTTGAGGAGAAAATGAACATTTTAGGCTGTATTGTTGTTCTTTTCTTCAGGATTATTCATATATTTGTTGCAAATCCTTAAATAATTAGAGTTATGAAAAAGTTTTTTGGTGTATTTTTAGTGGCCATCTGCTGCCTGGCAATGGCTACGCCTGCACAGGCGCAACTGTTGAAGTGGGGTCTGAAAGGCGGTGTGAACATGTCGAAGATAGATTGGGATGGTGGTGCTAAGGGGAATAAGGATAATAGTACCGGTTTCTTTATTGGTCCAATGGCTGAGCTGACAGTTCCGTTGATTGGTTTGGGCATTGATGGTGCGTTGATGTATTCGCAACGTGGTGAAAATGAATGGAAACAGCAGGGTATTGAAATTCCTGTCAATCTGAAATATACTATCGGCTTGGGTAGTATTTTGGGCGTTTATGTAGCTGCCGGACCGGACTTCTTCTTTAATTTCAAGGATACCAAGTGGGAAGGTTTCGATACGAAAGCTACGCAGGTAGGATTGAATATCGGTGCCGGTGTGAAATTGGTTCAGCACTTGCAGATCGGTGTAAACTATCAGATCCCTCTGGGTGACAGTTTCTCGTGGAAGGGTATTGGCGAAGCCATTAGCGATGAAATAGGTGGCAACGGAAAAACGAAAACCTGGCAGATTTCATTGGCTTATCTTTTCTAAAGAATATATTTTCCCTTATTGGGGGCGAGGGTGTATCAAATTAAAAGGAGACCGCAGTTTCTTAATTTGATACACCCTCTTTCTGTCTTTTTGTCGTATCTTTGTCGGCACGATGGAAAAGTTTGTCGATGTCATATTGCCTTTGCCCTTGAATGCCTGTTTTACGTATGCCCTGCCGCCCGATATGGACGGGGAGGTGCAGATAGGCTGTCGGGTGGTGGTCTCCTTCGGTAAGAAGAAGTTCTATACCGGCATTGTGCGCAATGTGCACTATCTGAAGCCGCAGGATTATGAGGTAAAGGACGTGTCGGCTGTGCTCGATACGCAGCCTGTGCTGCTTCCGCTCCAGTTCAAGTTCTGGGAGTGGCTGGCCGATTATTATCTTTGTACGCAGGGCGATGTCTATAAGGCTGCCTTGCCTTCGGGCCTGAAGCTGGAGAGCGAGACGGTGGTGGAGCTTAATCCGGACTTTGAGGCGACCGAACCTTTGACCGAACGCGAACAGAAAGTCTTTGACCTGCTTACTGCCGACCCCGAACAGACCGTGACCCGGTTGGAGAAAGACAGTGGACTGAAGAACATCCTGTCGGTAGTGAAGTCGTTGCTCGAGAAAGATGTGCTTTTTGTAAAGGAAGAACTGAAGCGCACCTATAAGCCCAAGACCGAGACCCGTGTACGCCTGACCGAAGCAGCCCGCAACGAACGGCGGCTGCACTTCTTCTTCGACGAACTGCAACGGCGGGCGCCGAAGCAGCTGGACTTGCTGATGAAGTACATCGAACTGTCGGGTTGCCTGGGTGGCCGGACGGTGAAGGAGGTGCCGAAGGCAGAACTGTTGCAGCGTTCAGGCGCTACGCCTGCCGTCTTCAACGCGCTGGTGGAGAAAGGCGTGTTCGAGGTATATCATTACGAAGTGGGCCGTCTCGATACTGTTTCCGGCGGAGGAGAGGAGCCGCTGAACGCACTGAACGTGCATCAGCAGCGGGCTTATGACGAGATTCTGGCTTCGTTCCGGCAGAGGAATGTCTGTCTGCTGCACGGAGTCACCTCCAGCGGCAAGACCGAGATTTATATCCACCTGATCGAACAGGTCATCCGGCAGGGCAGGCAGGTGCTCTATCTGCTTCCCGAAATAGCTCTTACCACTCAGATTACCGAACGGCTGAAGCGGGTGTTCGGTTCGCGGCTGGGCATCTATCACTCCAAGTTCCCCGATGCCGAACGGGTGGAAGTTTGGCAAAAACAGTTGTCCGAGCATCCTTACGACATTATTCTCGGTGTGCGTTCGTCCCTCTTTCTGCCTTTCCAGCGGTTGGGGCTGGTAATTGTCGATGAGGAACACGAGAATACTTATAAGCAGCAAGATCCGGCTCCCCGTTATCATGCCCGCAACGCGGCTATTGTATTGGCGTCGATGTACGGAGCAAAGACGTTGCTGGGTACCGCTACGCCCAGTGTGGAGAGTTGGTACAATGCTACCGAGGGCGGTAAATATGCGTTGGTTGAACTGAAAGAAAGATACAAGGAACTGCAACTGCCCGAAATCATCCCCGTTGACATCAAGGAGTTGCAGCGGAAGAAGCGCATGAACGGCCCCTTTTCGCCTTTGCTGCTTCAGTACATGCACGAGGCGCTTGATCGGAAAGAACAGGTGATTCTTTTCCAGAACCGACGGGGCTTTGCGCCTATGATAGAGTGTCATACGTGCGGTTGGGTACCGAAATGCAAGAACTGCGATGTCAGTCTGACCTATCATAAGGGACTGAACCAGCTGACCTGCCATTATTGCGGATATACGCAGCCTGTTCCGCGTCAGTGTCCGGCCTGCGAAGGAGTCGATTTGCGCAACCGCGGTTTCGGTACCGAGAAGATCGAGGACGACGTGAAGGCTCTTTTCCCCGAAGCCCGTGTGGCGCGTATGGACCTGGATACGACCCGTACCCGTTCGGCTTACGAACGCATCATCCACGATTTTCAGCAGGGGCGTACAGACATTCTTATCGGTACGCAGATGGTTTCCAAGGGACTGGATTTCGATCATGTCAGTGTGGTGGGCATCCTCAATGCCGACACGATGCTCAACTATCCCGACTTCCGTGCCTACGAGCGTGCCTTTCAGCTGATGGCGCAGGTAGCCGGTCGTGCCGGTCGGAAGAATGGACGGGGCAGGGTGGTACTGCAGACCAAGAGCATCGATCATCCCATCATCCCGCAAGTGATGCACAACGATTTCGAGGGAATGGTGGCTGGGCAGTTGGCCGAACGTCAGATGTTCCACTATCCGCCTTATTATCGCTTGGTGTATGTCTATCTGAAGAACCGCAACGAACAGTTGCTCGACCTGATGGCTCAGACGATGGCTGCCAAACTCCGTGCCGTGTTCGGCGCGCGGGTGTTGGGACCCGACAAACCTCCCGTGGCCCGCATTCAGACGCTGTTCATCCGTAAGATTGTGGTGAAAATCGAGATGAATGCTTCGATGGCCCGTGCCCGCCAGTTGCTTGTACAGGTGCAGCGCGAGATGGTGGCCGAGGATCGCTTCAAGTCGCTCATCGTCTATTACGATGTGGATCCGATGTAATATTTATTTCCCTTTTTGATGTACACTTGTCATCCGTTTGCAGGACACTTGCACGGCTCGCGAGCCGTGCTTGTGTCTCTCGCAAGCGTCACTTGTGTGGCTTGTGAAAGCTCCAAAACAGACTTTCACCTGCTGCAAACGACTTTCGGAAAACATCTTTCACCCTTCACCTTTCACAGGAAGAGGCTGATATACAGCAGAATGTGGTGAAAGGAAGAAATCGACGGTGGTTCAATGTATAATTTATCCGCGTTTCGACCCGCTTCAGCTGTGCCGTCCGCGTATCTACCTTTCAAAGGAATTTGTTCATAGTCAATGGATTATGGTGAAGCATCACCCTGAAAACGGTTGGTAAACGCCACAGAATTGCACTTCGTGTAGCTTTGTTTGCTGTTCAGGCAAAGTTTGTTACCTTTGCACACGAATGGCAAGTGCCGGTGTAAACTATAATTGCAATGGAAACAGACAATAAGAAACAGCAACCGAAATATAAGATTTTGTTCGTCTGCTTAGGTAATATCTGTCGTTCTTCTTCGGCCGAAGGGGTGATGAAGCATTTGGTGGAAGAAGCAGGGCTGGAAGAACGGTTTGTGATAGACTCAGCGGGTATTTTAAGTTATCATCAGGGCGAGTTGCCCGACCCTCGTATGCGTGCTCATGCCAGCCGACGCGGTTACGACCTGACGCATCGTTCGCGTCCGGTCCGCACCAGCGACTTCTACGACTTCAACTTGATTATCGGTATGGACGACCGCAACATCGAAGACCTGAAGGAACGTGCCCCCTCGGTGGAAACCGAGCGCAAAATACGGCGCATGACGGACTATTGCACCCGTTTCACGCAGGCCGACTATGTGCCCGACCCTTACTACGGCGGTGCCGAAGGTTTCGAGTATGTGCTCGACCTGTTGGAGGATGCCTGTGCGGGGCTGCTTCAAGAATTGATAATGGAGAATTGAGAATGGAGAATGGATAATTGATAATTGAGAATGAATAATGGATAATGGGGAAGAGTCCCCTCCTATTAATAATTTTCAATTATCCATTCTCAATTATCAATTATCCATTATCCATGGAACACGTCGTGATAATGTCGCTTCTCGTCGTTCAGGCTGCAGGTGGCGTCTATACCGGCCTGTTGCAGCAGGGCTGCAAGCTGGTTCAGCTGCGTGCGGGGTACGCGGCCGATGTAGAACAGGCGGTAGCGGTATGCACTGTCCAGTATTTCCATGACGTGGGTGGCGTTGGGCTCGCGGGCAAAGTCGAAGTTTACTTTCACCAGGTCGTCGTAGGCATAGTGTATCTCGCGTCCGGCACTGACGATGGTCAGTCGGTCGGCTTCTATTTTCAGGTAACAGAAGCGTGTCTGTAGCAGGTACATGCAGTAGAGGGCCATACCGAAGAAGACGACGGGCAACAGGATGCCGGCCGGCAAACTGAGAGTCGTCGTGTGGAATCCGAGTCCGAGGCAGATAATAAAGAGAATGAAATACCAGAACATGTAGAGCGACATGCGCTTATAGACAGCCGGCTGGGGCTTGAAGGATGTCTGTCGGCTGCCGGTCCGGCAGTTGTCGAAGGAAATGCCGCGCGACAGCAGGAAGTGTATCAGGGCTGTGGGGTGTTGGCGCAGATGCACGATCAGTGCCTTCTCTTTGCCCGACTTCAGTTGCAGGGTCAGTATGCCCGATCCGTATAGATTCTCCTTGCTGTGTTTGTCCGGTTGCGGGGTATAGCGTTGCATGAAGCGGAAGCTGCTGATGTCTTCCACCCGTATGTTGTTTTTCCGCAGAAAGTTTGTTGCGCGGTTTTCTTCTTTGGCAGTGGCTTTCATGGTCAGGGTATTTTAAAGGTTTTACGTCTATTTCTTCAGTTCGGGATAGCTGATGCGCGTGTGATACATCGTTTTCAGCTTCTCCTTGAATACGGCTTTCACGGTGGCGATGTCCTTGAAGGTGATGGGGCATTCCTTGAAGTAACCGTCCTCCACCTGTGAGTCGATGATTTTCTCTACCAGGTTGCTGATGCTTTCTTCGGTGTATTCGGGCAGGCTGCGCGAAGCGGCTTCTACCGAGTCGGCCATCATCAGGATGGCTTGTTCCTTGGTGAACGGATTAGGTCCCGGATAGGTGAAGAGTTCGTCGTTGGGCTCTTCGTTGGGATGCTCGTTTTTCCAGGAGATGTAGAAGTATTTCGTTTTTCCTCGTCCGTGGTGGGTCGAGATGAATTCTTTGATGACTTTGGGCAGGTTGTTCTTTTCGGCCAATTTCAGTCCGTCCGTCACGTGGCTGATGACCACCTGGGCACTCTGTTCGTAGCTGAGGTTCTTGTGCGGATTGATTCCGCCCGACTGGTTTTCGGTGAAGAATACCGGATTCTCCATTTTGCCGATGTCATGGTATAGGGCGCCGGTACGTACCAACTGACTTTTGGCACCGATGCGGTTGGCTGCTTCGGCGGCCAGGTTGGCTACCTGCATGGAATGTTGGAAGGTGCCCGGTACGGTTTCGGACATGCGGCGCAGCAGGCTGTTGTTGATGTTCGACAGTTCGACTAAGGTGACGTTGGAGGTAAAGCCGAAAGTTTTCTCGAGCAGAAACAGCAGCGGGTAGGTGAACAGCAGCAGTATGCCGTTGATGACAAAGTAAGTGTACATGCTTCCGTTCAGTTTCGACAGGTCGTTTTCGGTGATCAGTTCGAAGGCGAAGTAAACGGTGGCATACGTCAGGATGACTAAGAAAGCGGTCTTGAACAGTTGCGAGCGTTGTGACAGTTCGCGCAGGCTGAAGATGGAAACCAGTCCGGCCGACAGTTGCAGCAGGATGAACTCGTGAGGATAGCGCAGGCAGATCGAACAGATGAGGATGGTTACCACGTGGGTCAGAAAAGCCGTACGCGAATCGAGGAATACCCGGATGATGACCGGCAGCATGGCATAGGGGATGATATAGACGTTGAACACGTTGTTGGCCACCATGATGGCTGTAATGACGCAGTAGAACATGATGAGCGTGAAGAGCAGCGACAGGCTGCCTTTCCGCTGATAGTAGTCTTTGCGGAACAAGTCAAGGTAGAGCATGAAGCAAAGCATGAAGATGCTGACGAAGAGAATCTGTCCCACCAGCATCAGCCGTTTCTGTCCTACCGACTCGCTGCGCTGGATGGACTCTTTGCGGAGGCTTTCCAGTATGTTGTAGGTTTCCTGATCGACTATTTCGCCCCGGTCGATGATTTTCTGTCCGCTCAGTACGATGCCGTTTGCCCACGAATAGTTGTTGAGCACTTCTTTCCGGGCTCTTTCGGTGCGTTCCTGGTCGTAGGTCAGGTTGGGCAGGAGGTATTCGTTGAGCGAGCACTGACGCAGGAGGTCGCGGCGATAGTGCAGCGTATCGGCATTCATCAGGTAGGCATAGGCACTTTTTACCGAGAACAGTTTGTCGGCATTGCGTTGCTGGGCCAGTTTGTCGTTGATGATCATGATGGCCGTCGTGCTGTCTTGCCTGAGTTGCTCAAGGTTGTCAGTGGTCAGAATGCCGGCACTGTAAACTTCGGTCAGCTTTTTCTCCAAATGGCGGAGGTAGTCGGACGAAGGAAGTATGTTGCGCAGGTGTTGCTGGTAGTCATTTTTCAGCTTGTTGATAGCAGCCTGACCGACGCTGTTGTCTATCTGATAATAGGGCTGGAAGTTGGCGAGAATACTGTCCTGCTCGTGTTTCACTACCTTGTCGTCCTTGT
Organism: uncultured Bacteroides sp.; assembly: GCA_902472795.1. Lineage (GTDB taxonomy): Bacteria > Bacteroidota > Bacteroidia > Bacteroidales > Bacteroidaceae > Bacteroides. The sequence continues at coordinate 48,022 of CABROZ010000001.1, forward strand.
AGATGGGAAAGTCGAAAGTAGCCATCAGCTGACCGTATTTCCAGGGCTTGTCAATGTCAAACTGGTAGTTGAACTTGCCGTCGCGAGGCAAAAAATAGACGATAAGGGCGACAGTACCGATAAAAATCAGTGCTCTATATAGCAAATTTCTGTAGAGGCGGGTCTTTTTCTCGTTGAAATAGCTCATAATGATTGAATTTTTTGCGAAAAGTACAAAAAAAAACCATAGTGTGAAAAAAAAGGCTTAATTTTGCCATCTAAATTATTTATAAGTAAGGAAGATTATGACAGAAAGAAGAGTCAGAGTTCGTTTTGCTCCAAGTCCAACGGGTGCATTGCACATCGGTGGCGTTCGTACTGCTTTATATAATTATCTCTTTGCACGTCAGCATGGAGGTGATCTCATTTTTCGTATTGAAGATACTGACAGCAACCGCTTTGTGCCGGGTGCCGAGGAATACATTTTGGAGTCATTCAAGTGGCTTGGCATTCCCTTTGACGAAGGCGTAAGCTTCGGTGGAAATTACGGCCCTTACCGTCAGTCGGAACGTCGCGACATTTACAAAAAATACGTAAAAGTGTTGCTCGATGCCGGAAAGGCGTACATCGCTTTCGATACCCCCGAAGAGTTGGAAGCGAAACGCAAGGAGATTCCTAACTTTCAGTATGATGCTTCGACCCGCATGCAGATGCGCAATTCGCTGACAATGCCCAAGGAGGAGGTCGATGCTCTGATAGCCGAAGGCAAACAGTATGTGGTTCGTTTCCGGATCGAACCGAACGAAGACGTGCATGTGAACGACCTTATCCGGGGAGAAGTGGTCATCAATTCCTCGATCCTCGACGATAAGGTGCTCTACAAGTCGGCCGATGAATTGCCTACTTATCACTTGGCCAACATCGTGGACGACCATCTGATGGAAGTGTCGCACGTGATTCGCGGTGAAGAGTGGTTGCCCTCGGCTCCCTTGCATGTGTTGCTTTACCGTGCTTTCGGATGGGAAGATACGATGCCTCAGTTCGCACATCTGCCCCTGTTGCTGAAGCCCGAAGGTAACGGAAAGCTGAGCAAACGCGACGGTGATCGTCTGGGATTCCCTGTCTTTCCCTTGGAATGGCACGACCCCAAAACGGGCGAAGTGTCGTCGGGTTATCGCGAATCGGGTTACCTGCCCGAGGCAGTCATCAACTTTCTTGCTTTGCTGGGATGGAACCCCGGTAACGACCAGGAACTGATGTCGATGGACGAATTGGTGAAGCTCTTCAACCTGAGCCATTGCAGCAAGTCGGGTGCGAAGTTCGACTATAAAAAAGGTATCTGGTTCAACCACGAATATATTCTGCGCAAGTCCGACGAGGAGATTGCGCAACTGTTTAAACCCGTATTGACGGAAAACGGCGTTGATGTAAGCAAATACTCTGATGACTATCTGACGAAAGTCGTATCGTTGGTGAAAGGTCGTGTAAACTTCGTGAAGGAACTTTGGGCACAGGCAGCCTTCTTCTTTGTAGCTCCTGTGACTTATGCCGAAAAGGACGTGAAGAAACGTTGGTCGGAAGATACTCCCCGCATCATGGGCGAACTGATGGAGGTGCTGCGCGGCATCGAAGACTTCTCGTCGAAACCGGCTGAAGATATTGTGATCGGTTGGATTACTGACAAGGGATATCACATGGGTAATGTGATGAATGCATTCCGTCTGGCAGTAGTAGGCGAATGCAAGGGGCCGCATATGTTCGACATTACCGAACTTCTGGGTAAGGAGGAAACCTTGCGTCGCATACAGCGTGCAGTGGAAGTAATCGCCTGAATAATAATGTTAGTATCAACAAGTTGTCCCACTAATTCCTGACACAATGAGCGTACTTTACAATATGGCGATAGCCATTTACGATATTCTGGTGCATCTGGATGCTCCGTTCAGTCGCAAGCCCCGGAAGATGATGAAGGGGCATTGGGTCGTGTACGAACTTCTGCGTCAGCAGTTGGACAAGAAGGTGCGTTATATCTGGTTTCATGCTGCTTCGTTGGGAGAGTTCGAGCAGGGGCGTCCGCTGATCGAGAAGATTCGCGAGTTGCATCCCGAATACGGAATTCTGCTTACCTTCTTTTCTCCTTCGGGTTATGAGGTACGTAAGAATTACCGCGGAGCGGATGTCGTATGCTATCTGCCTTTCGACAAGCCCCGTAATGTGCGCAAGTTCCTGGACTTGGTCAATCCGTGCATGGCATTCTTCATCAAGTATGAGTTTTGGAAGAATTACTTAGACGAATTGCACAGACGTTGCATTCCTGTTTATAGTGTTTCTTCCATATTCCGCCGTGGACAGATTTTCTTTAAATGGTATGGCGGAGCTTATCGCAATGTGCTTCGTAACTTCGATTACCTGTTTGTTCAGAACGAGCGTTCGAAGCGGTATTTGGCCAAGATAGGAATCAACCGGGTGATGGTGGTGGGCGATACCCGTTTCGACCGTGTGTTGCAGATACGTCAGGAGGCAAAGGTGTTGCCGCTGGTAGAGGCGTTCAAGAACCACACGATGACTTTCGTAGCAGGCAGTTCGTGGCAGCCGGATGAGGATTTGTTCATCGAATACTTCAACCAGCATCCGGAAGTCAAGCTGATCATAGCGCCACATGTGATTGACGAGAATCATCTGGTAGAGATTATCGGTAAGCTGAAGCGCCCGTATGTACGCTATACGCGTGCCGACGAAACGAATGTTCGCAAGGCTGATTGCCTGATAATTGATTGTTTCGGTTTGCTCTCATCAATTTATCGTTATGGTGAGATTGCATACATTGGCGGAGGTTTCGGCGTGGGTATTCACAATACTCTTGAGGCGGCAGTTTATGGCATTCCTGTTATTTTCGGACCGAAGTACCAGAAATTTCAGGAAGCAATTCAGTTGATAGAGGCGAAGGGGGCTTTTTCAATTAAGAATTATGAAGAGTTGAAAGCATTGCTCGATCGTCTGCTGACCGATGAGGAGTTCCTGAGAGAGACCGGTATGAATGCCGGGCAGTATGTTACAGGAAATGCCGGTGCTACGGATAAAATATTAGGAATGATCAATTTCTGATTATTCTGCATCATTATAAAACGTTTTCAGCCGTCTCTGCGATATGTTTACGGAGACGGCTGAAAGTGTTTTTGTGGGGGGAGCAAAACAATGGTATCTGAAACTTGAGGGTGTGTCAAATTAGGAAACTGCTTTCCTTTAGGCACGGATTACACGGAATTTCGCGGATGATTATTCTTCTTTCTCAGTGTTTTTCCGTGTAATCCGTGCCTAAAAATAACAAGATGTCAGTTACTTTTAGT
>CABROZ010000002.1 GCA_902472795.1 uncultured Bacteroides sp.
CCGGCACTCCCAGACGATAGTCCATCTTCAGCCTGACAGCCTTGTCCGATGCCGCCTTCTGCCCGTCGCCCAATTCATACAGGAAGATGGATTTCCGCCGATAATCAATACGGACATCAAAGTTCCTCAGATAAGACAGCCCCAGCACACCGTCCCAGGCATCGGGCGGATAAGGAATAGCTATCAGTTTCAAGCCGGAAATGGCCCGGCTGCCCATCCTCACCACCTGCGATGGCTCTGTGGAAGGAATAGTCTCCACCGAATTGACACTATTGTTCTCCACACTTTCCGTAAAGGCAGCCAGCCCTTCGGTGCGCGGCGAATTGGAATTGAGCACCACATCCGTCGCTCCCGTGTCCAGCAGAAAGCGCAGGGGACGGTCATCCTGTCCGTTGATATAAACTGTCACATACAAACGTTTGTCGGCACCCAGTTCAAAGGGTACGGTGTCTGTCGGCACTACTTCTGCCCGGAGCGGCAAACCCAACAGACAGGCAAAGCATAAACTTAGCAATGTTGTTTTCTTCATATTATTCTTTCATTTGAAATTCTTCCATGAGTACAATCTTCTCCCTTTTATCTCCTCCTCGTCTTTCCTATTTGAACCGCGACGTATCCACCGCCTCGCGCTTCTTCTCCTTGTAGCCTCCGAACTTCCACGTGAAGGAGAGGCCGACACTGCGGAAACTAGAGTACTCGTTTGTCACCCATTGGTGCTCGTAGCGTATCTGCGGACAGGGCATCGAAGTCTGGAGGATGTCGCGACACCAAGCGGTGAGCACGGCATTACCGCCGAGGAAGGTATAGCGCAGCGTGGCCGAAAGGTCGCCACATGTAGGGATGTCGTAGATGCCCTGGATGGCGCGGCCTTGCAGACGTCCGTCGATGGTCAGCCGGATGTCGGGCTTGCGGCTCAGGGTGAAGGTGTTGTTCAGCACGGCGATGCCTAACAGGCGATGTCGGTCGAAGGGCAGGTCGTAGAAGTCGCTGTCCTTTTGCCGCATCCACAGCCCCAAAAGGGTGAGGCGCGAGTCGAGCCACCGCCCCGCCTTGAAGGGTATGGAGGCCTGCAGGCCCGCCTGTTGCTCGAAGTCGAAGTTCAGGTACTTGTACAGCTCCAGCAGCTCGTCGGGCGACTGGTAGAGTGTCTGCACGGCACGGTCCTTGGTGTGGTTGAACCAGGCACGGAAGACGTACTTCGACTTCAGGACATAGGTCAACGAAGTGGAATAGTCGATGGCGGGCTTCAGCAACGGATTACCGTGTATCTCGCTGTAGCCGCCGCCCAGGTAGGAGATGACGTCCTGCACGGCCCAGTAATCGGGATAGCTCTTGTCGCTGCTGAAGTTGAGCTGGAGGATGTGCCCGTCGGCAGGCAGGTAAGTCAGATTGAGGACGGGATAGACGTCCCACTCGTCCCACACGGGCGTCTTGTAGCGCTCCACGGCCAGCGAGAAGTCCGTCATCAGCTTCTGCCCGAAGGACTTGCTGAAGCCTGCATACAGGTTGAGCGTCTGTTCGCGGCGGCGCGACTTGACGTCGTTCAGTTGACGAGTTGATTTCAGTTGACAAGGGGACGAGGGAACAAGTTGACGAGAAGACAAACTCCTTGTGGCCTGAAGCCTCGTCAACTCGTCAACTGAAATCAACTCCTCATACGTCTGGTACGAATGGTCCACGCTCGTGGTATAGATTGCCCCGTAGTTCAGTCCCCAACCGTTCTTCAGCTGATGTTCCTGCGCGAGGAAGAACTTCCAGGCGTTGATGCGCTGTCCGTCCTCGGTATAGAAGTCGAGGGCATCATCACCCATGCGACTGTGCAGCAGCTGGTTGCCCGGTGCGTTGTACCACGTGAACTCCGCGCCTGCCTTCAGTCCGATGGGTGCCTGATAGTCTAAGCGGCCGTTGTGCAGCCACGAGGTCTGGCCGCTCACGCTTTCGGCCGTCTGTGTCCCCGTAGTGTTCTGTCGGGTGTGACTGGTGGCATAGGCACCGTTATAGACGAAGCTCAGCGAGTGGTTCTCGGCCAGCGTGTAGTCCGTGCCTAAGCGGAAGCTGTGGGTGTGGCTGCGGCCACGCATCTCCTCGTAGTTGTCGATGAGATGCGTTGAACCGTCGGCCTGCTGCCAGTGGCGGGCTTCCTTGTCGGTGGTGTTGAAGCTCTCGCCGTGGCTGTGAGAGTAAAGAAAGTCGGTCGAAAACCGATTCCCGTTGTATAACAAGGAGGCACGCTCTTCGAACGAGGCTTCGTACTCCTGGTTGTATTTCCCATAGACTTCGCCCTGCATCACGCCCGGGTCGCCGATGCGGTGGCGCAGGCGGACGTTGATCATCGCTCCACGTACCTGATAGCGGGCAGGCGCATTGTACATCACTTCGACGCGTTCGATGCGATCGGCAGGCAACGATTTCAACAAGGCGTACAGTTGCGCACCGCTCATGTTGGTCACCTTGCCGTCCAGCACGATGGTGACCGCCTGCATGCCCAACGTCAGTGCTCCGTCCTGCTCCATCACGCCGGGCAGTTCCTTCAAGGCTTCGTAAACGTTATCCACCGGGCGGTCTTTGATCATCCGCGGCAGGTCGTACTCCAGCTTACCGGCCGAAGCCTTCACGACGGGACGTTCGCCGGTCACCATCACTTCGGGCAAATGCCGGTAAAGGCTGTCCATGCGGGCATCGCCCGTCAGGATGCTGTCGGCCGACAGCGTACGCGTGTTATCTTTTTCCAGATTCTCCTGAGCGGAGAGTGGCAGAGCCAGCAGCAGGCAGGCCGCCGATGCCAATAGATTTTGTCTCATCATTCTTTTCTTCATTTTTGTACAGCATGATACATCACTCCGAAGTCCGGCTGCCAGTGTCGCAGACAAGGACCGGTGTATGCCTGCCCCCTGTCCTTCTTCCTCATGATCTTAGGGTACAATCATCCGGGATGATTCCCCCAATCAACCGGGATGATTCCTACCATCAACGGGGATGATTGTATCCTTCTGCCGTTCTTTTCGGTGGCACAAAGATAGACAGAGACAAATAAAGCCCGCGTTATCGCAGGCTTATGAAGTCTTATCAAGTGTTATCGGATATAGTAAAAGACGATAAAGTCCTCTCGAACCGGTTACGTCCAGTGAATTAGTTCTTCCAAATCACTTTTCAGAAAATCCTCCAATGATACACCGGATGTTCCCACTACAAAGGAACGCTTCGGATGGAAAGCCTTTACAAACTTGGGAAGTCCACTGTTCATTCCTCTACGGCCGCTTTTTACTTCAATGGCAATGCATTCTCCTCCGGTCACGATAATAAAATCCACTTCATCGGTTCCTTCACGCCAATAATACAACTGATATTCCAATTCCTCGGCCATACTCAGCAGATAAGCCCCGACCGCACTTTCCACCCATCGGCCCCAAACCCTCGGGTCAATTCGATCCTTTTCAAAAGTTCGTCCCTTATAAGCTGTCATCAACGCATTGTTATATACCTGATATTTGGGAATCGAGTTATATTTACGGGCATCATCCTTGGCATACTTCTGCAAAGCGGCCAGTAAAGAGCATTGATTCAAGATTTCCAAATACCCGGCCAATGTCGTCACATTACCGGCATCCTGCAACTGTCCGATCAGTTTGGTCAACGACAGAACCTCTGCAGAATATCCACATCCCAATTCAAAAAGCCGCTTCATCAATGCAGGTTTATAGATATTGGAAGTCATGATAACATCCTTCTCGATAGCGGGAGCCACAAGCGAATCCTTCACATATTTCTTCCAGCGCCGCTCGTCTTTTATCAAATGGGCCGGACCGGGATAGCCTCCAAAGTAAATATACTCATCCAATGTAAAACCGAATGCTTCCTGCATTTCCACATAACTCCAATGCCCCAACCTTATCAATTCGTATCTCCCCGCCAAGGACTCTGTAAGGCCTTTCTTCAACAACAGACGCGAACTGCCCAGAAGCACCACCTTCAAATTCAACCCCATCCGGGTATCCTCATCCCATTCTCTTTTAACGGCATCACTCCAGTTGTCAATCTTCTGAATTTCGTCGATAACCAACAGAAACACTTTTTCCTTGCGAAGCTGCATGGTTGTACGGGCAGACTCCCACACCCGCCTTATCCAATCCGTATCTTTGGAATCTACCCCATCAGCCACTTCCATCATATAGGCCAACTCTATCTGTCTGAGTACCTGACTGACCAATGTTGACTTTCCGACTTGTCTCGGTCCGGCAATTACCTGTATGAATTTGCGAGACTCTTCAATACGTTCCTTCAGCGTATTATATTGTTTCCTAAGATATTCCATTATATAAAAACTTTAAAACCTACCACTGAAATGTTCAAAAGTAATCTTGAAAATGTTCAATTCTCATTCCAAAAATACGCAAATACGGTAATTCGTCCAAACTTTCGGGAACAAAAAATCACACTTCCTTCGCAATCTCCTTCAGATACTGCTCTATCTTCTGGAAGAACAGCGAAAGGTGAGAGCCATCGACAAAAGCATGGTTCACATAAATGGACAGCGGTATCACCAACCGGCCTTCGCGGATAACAGCCTTGCCGGCAGTCATCAAAGGGTAGTTGCAGGCATTGCCCGCTTCGGCCAGCGTATAAGTAATGGATGTGAAGTACATGCCGGGCACGGCACTCAGATGCACCACGTCGTAGTCGCCCTGAGCCATCAGCGTCTTCTCGGCACCATAGGGATCGCCATCGGCCGGGATATGGGTAATCAGTTGATGGGCTTCGGCGTAGAAGTCGGCAAAACTTTCGTGATAAGGAATGCGCAGGGTGAAGAAGGTACGGCCGGGAACGGCGATGGGTGTAATGATGTCCACCCGGTCGTGAAAGACAACCTGCTTCTGCTTGTCGATGCGGTAACGCAACTCATCTACTTCGTTGGCAGCACGTACCACAGCATACAGGTAATAGAGAAAGAACGACTGCCCCCGGCGTTTGGCTGCCGCACGGGCTTCGGTACAGTCGATTTCGGTAGCCACGGCATACCACGAACTGACAAAGGTTTCAAAGAAGCGATAGTTGTCGCGACGGACCCAGGCATCTACATCAATAATATGTTTCATATATTCAACAAATTTAATTCGGGCGACAAAATTAATACATACAACCAAATATAAGAAGAAAACCGGTCACAGGACTACTGAAAAAGAAGTGTTATTTAGTCTTACCGGACATCGGAAGATAAAGAGGAAGTGCGTATCTTTATCCCCATGAAACTACCCTCGAAATACATCGCCCTGCTCGTCATCCTCTCGCTGACGGGTATCTTTGCCTATCAGACCTACTGGCTGACGGGCCTCTACCACACCATGCGCACCGACCTGGAGCGCAACATCACGGAAGCCATGCGCATCAGCGACTACAACGAGATGCTGGTGCGTATCGAACGCCTACAGGAAAGGAACAGAGAGCATGGCGAAGTCTCCATCTCCACTGGTTTTGACGACGAGGGCAAGCAGTTCGTGCGGAGCAGCACCGTGCTGCATCAGGTATCTGACACTGTGATAGAGGGCTTCACCGCCCGTAACGATACGCTACAGCGGATAGAGACAGATACCGTGCGCCCCGATGCCATGCTTCATGCAAAGGAGGGGCTTGACATGCTGCTGCGCAACCAGCGTACCATGACCAGCATGGCCATTTACCTGCAACGCGGACTGCACTCGGGGCTCGACATATTGACAAGTCCCGATTTCAGTGTATACGACAGCCTGCTCAACACCCGCCTCAGGGAGATGAACATCCCCATACGCTACCGCCTGCAATACCTGTACTCTGGCTACGACGCCCAAGACCGCTGGCTCTATACCGACACCCTTGCCACAGGCGGCACACCCGGCTATGTGCCCGGTCCCGATGCCGTCAGCTACCAATACGCCTTCTCCTCTTCGGAACACGATGTCTATCGTCTTACCACCGAACCGTTGGGCGGCCTCGTGCTGCGGCAGATGGCAGGCATACTGATAACTTCGTCGGTCATCCTCCTCATCCTCGGCTTCTCCTTCTGGTACCTCATCCGTACCATCCTGCGACAGAAAACGCTGGAGGAAATGAAAAGCGACTTCACCAACAACATCACCCACGAGCTGAAGACACCCATTGCCGTGGCCTATGCCGCCACCGATGCCCTGCTCAACTTCCACCAAGCCGACGACCCCGGCAAGCGCAAACGCTACCTGCGCATCTGCCAGGAGCAGTTGCAACGCCTCGGCGGGCTGGTAGAGCAGATACTCTCCATGTCGATGGAGCGACGCAAGACCTTCCGCCTCCATTGGGAAGAAGTACACTTAGCTACCCTCCTGCCCTCCCTCATCGAACTGCATAAGCTGAAAGCCGACAAGCCTGTCCACATCACGCTCGACATCGTCCCCGAAGACCTGACCGTCCCTGCCGACCGCACCCATCTGTCCAACATCGTAAGCAATCTGCTGGACAATGCCGTGAAGTATTCGCGCAACCAGGCCGACATTACCGTCCGTTGCTGCCATTACACGGACACAGACGGACAAGTCTATACAGAAATCAGTGTCAGCGACCACGGCATCGGCATCGCCCGCGACCGCCAGCCCCACGTATTCGACAAGTTCTACCGAGTACCCACCGGCAACCTGCACGAGGTGAAAGGCTACGGCCTCGGCCTGTTCTATGTGAAGACAATGGTAGAGAAGCATGGCGGTACGGTGGAAGTGAAAAGCGAACCGGGGAAAGGGAGTGAGTTTAAAGTGAGATTGAGGGCAGACAAGGCCTCACCTCCGACCCCTCTCCCAGGGAGAGGGGAGGAAGTGGGTGTATCTACTGATTGATTGGAAATAAAGGAGTAAGATAACAATATAAGTAAAGATAAAAAGAATGAGTATAAACGATATACGTAAACACACCCCCTCCTCCCTCTCCCAGGGAGAGGGGCCGGGGGTGAGGCTCGATAGTTCTATATCCGTCCTCCTCGTCGAAGACGAACAGACCCTTGCCATGATCATCAAGGACACCCTCGAAGGTCAGGGCTTCCTTATCCATACCGCTGCAGATGGGGAAGAAGGCCTGCGCCTCTTTTTCGAGATCCACCCCGACGTAGTGGTAGCCGACATCATGATGCCCCGCATGGACGGCTTCGAAATGGTACGCCGTATCCGGCAAAGCGACCGCCGTACGCCTGTCATTTTCCTCACTGCCCGCTCGGCCGTAAACGACGTTGTCGAAGGCTTCGAACTGGGTGCCAACGACTACCTGAAGAAGCCATTCGGCATGCAGGAACTCATCATACGCATCAAGGCACTGATGGGCCGTGCCTGTACCTACACAACAGCCGAAGTGGAAGCCCCCTCCCTCTACCCGATTGGCAATTACCAGCTCGACATCCGACGTCAACTCCTCCTTCACGAAGGCGGCCAACAGGAACTGTCGCACCGTGAGACCGAAATACTGCGTCGCCTCTGTCAGAACCGCAACTGTGTGGTGAACATGCGCGACATCCTCCTCGACCTCTGGGGCGATGACTCCTTCTTCAACCAACGAAGCCTGCACGTCTTCATCACCAAACTGCGTCATAAACTGGCCAAGGACGAGAATATACGCATCATCAATGTACGCGGTATCGGATATAAGTTAGTAACCGGCAATTAAAAGCCAACCAACTGACATTCCATTAAAATAATGTGAAAGAATTTCATACTCTGCTCCGGAAAGGCTATCTTTGACTAAACAAAAATCTGATGTTATTATGAAACGTCTTCTATTGATACTGCTGATTACTATTTTAACAGTCACTGCAGCCTTTGCCCAAACCGAAGTGGCAACCGATACGTTGCGCCAGGAAACAGGCAACATTCCTCCTGCCGAAGAACAGCTCCTACCCGAAGGAACCCGAAACTCCGGAGGATTCCTGATAGACATGAACAGTCTGATCAAAATGCCGACTCCCGACCTGAGCCAATCTTTCAAGATTGTCATTCCCAATGCAAGCAAAGACTACAGCCAGCTATTCCGGCTCAACCCGGACGTCACCTACTCGTCGGGGCTTAGCAACATGTTCAGCAGCGGTTCTTCTTTCTATCTCAATCCTTTTGGCCTATACTCTACAGGCAGCCTGATGGACAATCTGCAAATGGGCAGCTTCAAGCTGAAAAACGGTATGCGCATCAACACCTATGGCGAATACGACAAAGATGGACGAAAGGTCTTCAATCCTTCCGCCCTTCCCTGGGAAAGAAATAATTTCAAAGGTGCTTTCGAACTGAAATCGCAGAACGGTTCGTTCGGCATTCGCATCGAAGTGCAGCAAGGACGAAACGCTCCTTACTGACCCTCTGCTGATATTGCTCAATCAAACGATACCCGAAGTTCCATCTCGTAAGCGTCGCAGGGCTTCGGGATTTCAACCGTAACAAAGACAACAGAATCCGTAATAATGTTTATCCGGGTACAGCCATAAGTCACTATTTTTGCCGACGGATATGAGAATAGAATGACACATGCTGAATCTAAAAAACATATATGAGTGTAACCTGTGCTTGGGAAGCCGGACCTTGCATCCCGAAATAAGCATTATCAATCTGTCGGACTCCTGCATGCAGCAAACAAGCATAAAGTTTGGAGTTTATGCCATCATTCTGGCTGAGCAATGCGAAAAGAATCCTTGCTGCTGCGGAAAAGGAAACTGCGACTACTCGTATGCCACCATGATATTCTTGCCTCCCGAACAGACCTTCCGCATGGACAAGGAACACTCGCTCCCTTCGAAAGGTTATCTGCTCGTTTTTCAGCCCGACCAGTTCGACGCATCACTGGCCAAACGAATCCCCAAATACTCGTTCTTCCACTACGCCAAAAGCGAAGCCCTGCACTTGTCCCAACGCGAAACCGAACAAATCGTATGCTGCCTCAGGAACCTCGAAAACGAACTGCGCTATCCGACCGACATTCATAGCAGTGTCATCCTTGCGTACCACATCGAGTTAATGCTCGAATATTGCACACGCTACTACGAACGTCAGTTCATCACCCGCGACAACCAGAACAAAGCCATCGTCTGCAAAACTGAAAAATGGATTGACCGATACACCGAAGGCTGTCGTCCGGACAAGATACAGATTCCTCCTTCGGCTGCCTGTGCCGCCATTCTGAAACTGTCTGCAGCCTATTTCAATGATTTGCTGAAGTTCGAGACCGGCAAAACCTGGAGTGAATATTTCCAGCTATATCTGCACGAAAAAAAACAAAAGGAGGCCAGTTCCCTTCCGTGTCATCCCTCCTGACACAGGTAGCGACCACACTAAAGTCACGTCGTGAGCTTAATCTGACGAAAGCGCATCATCTGCGATGCCCTGCTCTCTCCGATAAGTCCGCACCATCTCCACAATGACACTTCCATACTTCTCCACCCCTTTCTTACCCATATACGGGATGCACAGCAACGAGGCTTCATCGGCAGGCAACAGATTGCTGATTCCAAGTATTGCCTTCTGTTGCAGAACCGTATATACCGGCATCCCCAACCTTCCCGCCTCGGCATTGCGCCATGCCACCAGACGTTTGTACAGTTCCGGATGCAGAATGTCCGACGGCACTTCCACCTTTCCTCCTGCGGCAGCCGATTTCTGCCTGCCTTTCGCCGCATTCTTACCTGCTGCCGGTTGCGCATCTTCAATGGAAAGCAACGCTTTCTCCTTCAGATAAGCAGCCGTACGAAAACCATTCTGCCCGACAAACTTCAGCAATCCTGCCTTCTGTCGGAGAACATTCATAAAGTCGTCTGCAGCATCACGCAGTTTCTTTTTCAGTTCCTTGTTGTCCGATTGCAGGTTCAGGCTTTTCTGAAGTTCTTCCAATGGCTGAAGATGCTCTCCGAAGTACGAGGCGGCCAGATGAATGCGCTCCTGCAAATGACGGTCCGTCGCATAATCCGGTGACACACCGACCAGACGCGTATATTGCGTCTTGAACTTCTGCCCTACCACCACTACTTTTTCGTGCATCTGCTCCAACACCTCCTTATACGAAGCAAGCTGTTTGGGATAGAGTTTATACAAATGTTCATCGACCAGACGCACATACTTGCGCAATGCCTGCTCCAAAGGAAAGAAGTCGAACAGCCCCGTCAGCAGTTCCAGAAAATAAGCCTGTTGCAGTGAATGGACACGATCAGCATCCGGACGGCTGGCCCTTGCCTTCGAAGTAAACTCCTCCACGGCTTCGTCATTGATAATGGCCCGTTCCGACAGCGGAGCACTCAACACCATGCCCTCCAGTGTCCGGCAACGGCTCAGTGCCACATACGTCTGTCCATGGGCAAACGATGCACTGGCATCAATCACCGCACGGTCGAAAGTCAGTCCCTGACTCTTATGAATCGTGATGGCCCATGCCAGCTTGACCGGATATTGCTTGAATGTCCCTTCAATGTCTTCGGTGATCTCCTTGGTCTCCTCATCGAGCACATATTTGGCATTGGTCCACTCTTCTTCCTGCAAGACGAAAGGCTTCGGATTCTCCCGTGTACGCACCACGATGCCCTGTTGCGAGATATCCGTCACTTCACCGATCATGCCGTTGTAATAGCGGTGTTCGCCCGAAGCATCATTCTTCACAAACATAATCTGTGCGTTCTTCTTCAGTTCCAGCAGTTCGTCGGTAGGATAAGAATACTCGGGAAACTTGCCATCGATGGTGGCACGATAAGTATATACCCGTCCGGGCAGCTGATCTAATTCATGCTCATTGATGCGCTGCGCCTGATAGTTATGAGTCACCAGTCGGATGTACCCGTCCTCCTTCCGCGGATGAAAACCCGGAATATACCGACGGTTCAACGCGTCGAGCACAGCCTTGTCGCAACGGTTTTCGCGAATGCGGTTCAGCAGTTCCAGAAAGTCTCCGTCGCTCTGACGATATACTTTCTGCAATTCGATGGTGCAATAATCGGTCTGCTTCAGCGCATGGCTCGAAAAGAAGTAAGGCGTGTCGTAGAACTTTCCCAGCAGTTGCCATTCGTCCTCCTTCACCACCGGCGACAACTGTTGCAAGTCGCCTATCATCAGCAGCTGCACGCCGCCAAAGGGTTTTGTCCGGTCGCGGAAACGGCGCAAGACACTGTCAATGGCATCCAGCAGGTCGGCACGTACCATACTGATTTCATCGATTACCAGCAAGTCGATGCTGCGCATGATGTTCAGCTTTTCTTTCCCGAAGCGGAAACGGTACGAAGCCTTTCCGTCAGCATTGAAAGATGTCTCGGGCACGTAAGGCGCAAACGGAAGCTGGAAAAAGGAATGGATGGTCACCCCTCCGGCATTGATGGCAGCTATGCCCGTAGGAGCCAGCACGATCATCCGCTTCGGACTCTCCGCCTTAAGTTTCCTTAAAAACGTCGTCTTCCCCGTACCCGCCTTTCCTGTAAGAAAAAGATGAGTACCGGTATTTTCTATAAACTCCCATGCCAGTGCCAATTCCTGATTCTGCTCCATGACCGTATGCGTATTTTCAATTGGGGGTAAAGATAAATAAAAAAGCCTACATTCCTACACCTAAAGAGGGACTTTACGATCGTAAAGAGGGACTTTAGGGAGGTAAAGAGGGAGTTTAGGGATGCCATCTACCATATTTTACAGGGTCGGACTCGAAATACCCGTATAATTCCGTAAAATAGGTACTTTTCCCCCACTTATGATTACAAAATCTACGCTTCACACGATGTACCTTTGTATCGGATAAAAAACGAGAAAAAGCGATGAAAAAGATAATAGGAATGATTGCCTTCGCATTGGCGGGCAGTTTGCCTGCGATGGCACAAACAACGGACAGACATATGGACAGAATTGAAGTTTGCAAACAGAATTATCGCACGCTGTTCGGCGGTGAAGCACTGACCGGACAGGGCACGGACCCGGAAATGATGGATATTCTGCAAAAGTTTATCTTTGGAGAAGTATTCCAGACAGGCAACCTGACATTGAAACAGCGGGAGATGATCACCTGCATCACCCTTGCCACCATGCAAACCCTTCCGCAGCTGAAAGCACATGCCGGAGCGGCTCTCAATGTAGGTGTCACTCCCGAGGAACTTCGCGAGGTGATGTATCTCACGGCTCCGTTTATCGGCTTTCCGAAAATGCTGAATGCAGTGGGGACAGTGAACGAAGTATTCAAGGAACGCGGAATCTCCCTGCCGATAGAAAAACAGGGAACCGTAACGGAAAACAACCGTCACGAAACGGGCAAAACGATTCAGAACAGACATTATCCCGGCGGCATTGCCTCGGCGATGGAAGGTTTGCCTGCTGATATGGGCAAGCACGTGGAACGCTTTCTGACAGACTATTTCTTCGGCGAAATATACAGCCGTGGCGCACTCGACTTGCAGACACGTGAATTGTTAGGCTATTGCGTATTGACCACACTGGAAGCCGAAAGCCAACTGCAGTCGCATTATCACGGCAATATCAATGTGGGCAACACACCCGAAACGTTGACTGCCGCAGTCATTCAGTGTCTGCCCTACATCGGTTTTCCTGCCGCTATCAAAGCCTTGCGAATCATCAAACAGGAATATGGCAAACCTGTCTCTGCCGGAAACAAGTTGGTGCGCCTTTCGAAAATAACTGTTGATCCGGCACAGACAGATGCCTACAACGCTTTTCTGAAAGAAGAGATAGAAGCCTCGATGCGTCTGGAACCAGGCGTACTGACACTCTACGCCACAGCCGAGAAAGATGCTCCAAACCGGGTGACCATTCTGGAAATCTACGCCGACCAGACTGCATACGAAAGCCATCTGAAAACGCCCCATTTCCTGAAATACAAGCAAGGAACACTGGCGATGGTGAAAGAACTGGAACTGATAGACGTGGAACCACTGATACCTGATTTGAAAATCAAGTGATGCAATACAACTTCAAAAATCAATCCATATATGAACAAGATTATTTTAGCATTCGCAGCGATCATGACTCTGAGTCTTGTCGCTTGCGCCCAAAACAAAGGAGGAAAACGTATGCAAACTGAAAGAAAGACGTTGGTTGTGTATTTTTCTGCCACCGGTACGACAGCCAACGCAGCCCGCATGATTGCGGACATTGCCGGCGGCACACTGTATGAGATTGTTCCCCAACAAGCCTACACTTCCGACGACCTTGACTGGAACGACAGGCAGTCGCGCAGCTCTGTGGAAATGAACAATCCGAAAGCCCGTCCGGCATTGAAGGATACACAGCTGGATGTCAGCAAGTATGATGTCGTTTTCATCGGCTATCCCATCTGGTGGGATCAAGCACCACGAATCATCAATACCTTTATCGAAAGTCACTCATTGAAAGGCAAAACACTGATACCCTTTGCCACGTCCGGAGGAAGCGGAATAAACAACAGCGTAAAAGAGCTAAGAAAGACCTATTCTGACTTGTTGTGGCAAAATGGAAAGTTACTGAACGGCACCAGCCGGAATGCGATGCAAAGTTGGATAGACAGCGTAATGAAGTAACCGAAGAGGTCCCGTAGAGCACTCATTTTTCCCTAACTGGGAAAAAATAATTTCCTAACTATAGAATATTTTTTTCCTAACTGGGAAAAAAATTACGCATTTACAAGTGCAAAATAAGATCGGGTGGAGACGTTCCTCAGAACATTCCCCACCCGATCTTTATTATTAAAATTACTCAACTTTCGCAAGCTCAAGTTGCAGTTGACAAGCAACAAGTTGACGAGTTAACAAGACGTTTGTAGCGAGCCGTTTCAAGCGGCACTTTATCAAACAGGGAGTTCCAACCTTGTAAACTTGTTAACTGAAGCCTTGTCAACTAATAAGTTGAGCACTTGCGAAACTTGAGTTAAATTTACTTCAAGCCTTCGCCTTTACTTCAAGCTGCCGCCAATGATATCCAGCAGTTCGTTTGTAATGGCCTGTTGACGGCTTTTGTTGTACTGCTTGGTCAGGTCTTGTATCAGCTCGTTGGCATTGTCCGTCGCGGCCTGCATGGCCAACATTCGTGCCGCGTGTTCGGAAGCATTCGAGTCGAGCAAAACAGTATATATCTTCTGACTTAAAACCTTTGGCAACAGTTCCGTCAGCAAATCGGCAACAGAAGGTTCTACAATGTAATCGTTGTTGAAGTGACTGCTGTCAGCCTCTTCGCTGCTCGCTTCCTGCCTGATCTTTTCCAAATCGATAGGCAGATAATTCTCGTACATCAATATCTGCGAACCCGTCGATTTAAAATGATGATATACCAACTCAACCTGGTCAACCTCTTTTTTGATGAATTGCTCCATCAGCGTGGCTGCCAACTGCGAAGCATCGGCATACGAAGGATGGTCGCTCATGGTCTGATAGGAGCCCTGCGGCACATATCCCAACTTCTTAACGGCTTCTTCTACTTTCTTTCCCACCGGATAGAGCAAGATGTTCTCCTTGCCCAACGACTTATATGCTTCTAATCTTTGCTCGAGCATCCTGACAATGTTGGAATTGAAAGCACCGCACAACGAAGTATTGGACGAAAAGACCACAATGGCCACCCGAGTCACAGGACGAACCTCTGTGTAGAGCGATTCGAACGAGGCATCTGTACTTAAAAAATTAGTCAGAATCTCATTCAGTTTTCGCTGATAAGGCAGCATATTCTCTATCCGTCCCTGCGCCTTATGAAGTTTGGCCGATGCCACCATCTTCATGGCCGAAGTAATCTGACGGGTACTTTTGACCGAACTTATTCTATTTTTTACCTCTTTCAGTGAAGCCATTTCTACAAGTTTTGAATGTTGAATTACTCAGGTTCATATCCTCGCAAAAAACGGGAATCGGATGAAATGAAAGCGGAAGATGTGAGCGGGCATCGTGTGCCTGTCCCTGTCTTCCCTCTTTCATTCGGTTCCATTCCATCGTATTTTTATGAGAATATTTTTGCGACTGTGGCTGCCGTTTCTTCGATCTTGCGGGTTACATCGTCGTTGATGACACCCGTACGCAACACGTCAAGCACATCATTGCGGTGATTCATCTCAAGCTGTTCGAGGAAACTGCGTTCAAAATCGCTCACCTTGTCCAATGGTACATCTTTCAGCAATCCGTGTGTTCCGCAATAGAGGATGGCAATCTGCTTCTCTACCGGCATGGGGCTGTATTGAGGTTGTACCAGCAAACGGGTATTTTTCTGTCCCTTGTCGATTGTCAACGCCGTAACCGGGTCCATATCACCACTGAACTTGGTAAAGGCCTCGAGTTCGCGGTATTGGGCCTGATCGATCTTCAGCGTACCGGCTACCTTCTTCATCGCCTTGATCTGTGCGTTACCACCTACACGACTCACAGAGATACCTACATCGATGGCCGGACGGTTACCCTGATTAAAGAGATTGGTATCGAGGAATATCTGTCCGTCGGTGATGGATATCACATTGGTCGGGATATAAGCCGAAACATCGCCGGCCTGCGTCTCAATGATAGGCAATGCGGTCAAGGAACCGCCACCTTTTACCTTTCCGCGCAGACTGTCGGGCAGGTCGTTCATCTCGCGTGCCACTTCTTCCTGATTGATGATTCGTGCGGCACGTTCCAACAGACGGGAATGCAGATAGAAAATATCACCCGGATATGCCTCACGTCCGGAAGGACGACGCAAGATCAATGATACCTCACGATAGGCAACCGCCTGTTTGGAGAGGTCGTCGTAAACGACCAAAGCATGACGGCCGGTATCACGGAAATACTCGCCAATGGCAGCACCGGCAAACGGCGCATAATACTGCAAAGCTGCAGGATCGCCCGCAGTAGCAGCCACGACGATGGTATAGTCCATAGCGCCGTGCTGGCGCAAGGTGTTGACGATAGATGCTACCGTCGAACCCTTTTGACCGATGGCTACATAGATGCAATATACAGGATCGCCGGCTTCGTAATTGGACCGCTGGTTGATAATGGTATCAATAGCAATGGCAGTCTTACCCGTCTGACGGTCACCGATGATCAACTCACGCTGTCCGCGACCGATAGGAATCATGGCATCAACCGCCTTCAATCCTGTCTGTAACGGCTGGATTTACGGCTGACGGAAGATTACTCCCGGTGCCTTACGTTCCAATGGCATTTCACAAAGTTCACCACCAATCGGTCCTTTGCCATCAAGCGCAACTCCCAGCGGGTCTATCACACGTCCTAACATTCCTTCACCTACCATGATTGAGGCGATACGCTTTGTACGTTTTACGATGAACCCTTCCTTAATTTTGTCGGTAGGACCCAGCAAAACGGCACCCACGTTGTCCTCTTCCAAGTTCATCACGATAGCCTTGATACCGTTGTCGAACTCGAGCAACTCATTGGCTTCGGCATTGCGCAGGCCGTAGATTCGTGCCACGCCATCGCTGACTTGCAACACCGTACCAACTTCGTCGAGCTGAACCCGGGTATCAATGCCTTCCAATTGCTTGCGGAGGACATCGGAAACTTCGCTTACTTTTATATTTTCAGACAACATTTTATTTCTTTTTAAAAAGACCGGCGCCATCGTCAATCAGACGCCTGTCGTTAACATTATACGATTCTTCTATTCTTATCTATAAACTGCTCTTTCACTTTTTTCAGCTGGGTTGCGATGCTCGCATCCAAACGAAAATTATTAATATCAAAGACAAATCCACCTAAGACAGACGGATCGACTTCCGTCTGCAACTCCATGTGAGCATGCAACAAAGTAGAGGCACTGTTTCTGATACGTTCTTCCTCTTCCTTGGTTATAGGCACAGCAGTGATCAACTTGGCCACACCAATATGTTTGCTGTTCCGATACAAATACAGAAAAGCCAAACAAATGTATTGAAGCATGTTCTCGCGACCGTTCTTCAGCACCAATGTAATGAAACGGCTAAATTCGCGACTCACAGGAACATCTCCGGCAGCAGCAGTACTGATGAGCGAATACTTCTCACGTATCGTCAAAATGGGATTATCCAACGCTTCACGCAAATCCGTATAAGTACGGAAACTGCACTCGAGCATGCGCATATATGCATACATCGAATCTTCTGTTTTCGTATCCTTAGCGTATTTCATGAGCGCCTTGGCATATCGCATTGAAACAATTCCTATATCCATTTTAACTAATTTCGAAAATCGAACCGCAATTCCGAATAAACCGGAAGAGCATGACGTCATGCTTTCCTGCTATCCGGCAATTGCAATTCATCATTAATTCTGATTACTTCGTGAAGCCGTCAGGACTTCGTCCAGCATACGGTCAATCATGCCCATCTGCTCGTTCTTGTCATCCAGATTCTTGCGGATAATCTTCTCCGCAATATCCACAGAGAGCATGGCTACCTGACGCCGGATGTCGCGTATGGCTTCTTCTTTTTCTTGCTGTATCTGTCTTCTTACCTCGTCCAGTTCCTTCTGCGCAGCGACTTCTGCCTGTTTACGAGCTTCAACAATGATTTTGTCACGCTCGTGCATCGCTTCCCGAAGGATGCGTCCTTGTTCTTTATTGGCTGCAGCCACGATCTGCTCACTTTCTTCCTTCAATTTCGAAAGTTGAGCATTCGCTTCGCGTGCTACTGCCATCGACTGGTCGATGTATGTCTTACGCCCTTCCACCATCTTCGTGATGACCGGAAAGCCATACTTCGCCAGCACGACAAACACAATGCCGAACGAAAGAAGCATCCAGAACAGCAGACCACTATCGGGTAATAACAATGACATATTTCTAAGTTTTTTGTTTTCAGCTTACCGAGCTTGTTAGCCTATAGGCTTTGTTTCCGACACCTACAGACAGCTAAACCCGGCAACTTACAAATTAAGAATTATCAATTGAAACAGGAGGTACCCTCCGGTCATTACAAGAAGAATACCAACAGACACACAACGACTGCCAACAAAGCCACACCTTCGATCAAGGCGGCAGCAATAATCATGTTCATACGAATGTCTCCTGATGCTTCGGGCTGACGGGCTATGGCTTCCATGGCAGAACTACCAATTTTACCAATACCAAGACCGGCACCAATAACAGCAATACCAGCACCGAGTGCTGCACCTAATTTGCTGACTCCCACACCTGCCGCAGCAGCTTGCAATAATACAGATAGTAACATAGTTTTCTAAAATTTTAAATGGTTATTTTTTAATATTCAATTCTCTTATCTCTTCTTTGTTAGTTTTTGTTTCTTTCTCTTCGTGCTCTTCCTGAGCCAGTCCGATAAATACAGCCGACAACATCGTAAACACATAGGCCTGGATGAATGCAACCAGCAATTCAAGGGCATTCATGAAGATGTTGAATATGACTGATGCAAAGGTCAACGAGCCGTTCAGCACAGGACCCATGCTGGCTGAAATGAAAATCAAGCAGGTCAGCACAAGCATGGCCATGTGTCCGGCCAACATATTGGCAAAAAGACGGATCATCAACGCAAACGGCTTGGTAAACACCCCGAAGAACTCAATGAGCGGCATCATCGGGAAAGGTACCTTCAGCCACCAGGGTACATCGGGCCAGAATATATCTTTCCAATACAGCTTGGTACCGAAAATATTGACGGCAAGGAATGTGCAGACAGCCAAAACCATCGTCACGGCAATGTTGCCCGTCACATTCGCTCCGCCGGGAAAGAACGGAACCAGTCCCATGAGGTTATTGATGAATATGAAGAAGAAGGCAGTGAGCAAATAAGGCGCAAACTTGCGGTATTTGGGTCCTACACAACTTTTAATGATATCATCATTGACCATCATAATAAACATCTCCATAAATCCGACAAAACCTCCCGGGGCTTCACTCTCCTGAGGATGCTTCTTGTACCACCGTGCAACACTCAGAATGATAATCATCAGCAAAATACTATTGAATATCAGAGCAAAGGCCACTTTGGTTATCGAGAAATCCCACGGCCGGACTTCATTGCCCTGAGCATCGTATTCGACCAGCTTCCCTTCGTAACGGCTACCCTCGGGAGCAATGGAAAGTCCCTCGTACGAACCGTTGTTTTCTTCAAGTCTGGCTGATGAAAACACATGCCAACCGGTAGTCTGGCTATAAACGATGATAGGCAACGGAACCGTCACATGAGTTTTTCCCCACGTAGTTATGTGCCATTCGTATGCATCGCCTATGTGTCCGAAAACAATTTCCTTCACATTGACCGTACCGTTCTCCTGCTTTTCGTCTGCAGTGGCACTGCCGGATGCCACGCTATCTGTCGCGACCTGCGCCCCGGACACAACCGGAATGCTATCGGCATGCACCGTTCCCGAAAACAGGAATCCCATCAACAGGAATATTGCGAACCACGTATTATGCTTTCGTTTCATCTTTCTTATTTTTTTTCATTTTTCGATTCATCTCAAACATAAAGAAAAACCATGAATCATATATCAGATATATCAGATAATTTGCAATAAACGTCAGCAAAAAAGACCTGACTTCGTCGCGAACGGCAATACAATAAATTGCCATCACAATGATCGAAAACAACATCCGCATCACCCTCAGCAACAGATAAACCTGAAGTAAACGGTTTGGAGAGTGCTTGCGGCACATTTCCGTCATACTGATAGTAAATACTCCGAAAACGAAAAAGAATACAGGAATGATGGGATAACCTCCAAAATAGTGATGAGGGAAGAAATAAAAATAAAGTCCACCTCCACACACTCCAATCAGCAATGTCAACAGAGCCGATTGCAACAGATAGTTCCGTTTAGTTATACTAATACTCACTTTTTCCTGTATTTTGATTTAAGTCCTCTCTACCTATCAGTATATGTCCGATCTTCAATCGACGCAGACAGATACATCATTGTTGCTCATCTCAATAAAGCCTCCATGAATTTCTTGCGAGCGTTCTTCACCGTTCTTCGTCACGAAAGAAACTGTTCCTGCTTTCAGCGACGAAACAATGGGGGCATGTTGCGGCAAAATGGTAAACGATCCCATTGTACCCGGCAAAGTCACACTGTTTACTTCTCCGTCGAAGATTTCCTTTTCGGGCGAAACAATAGTTAAATGCAAATCTTTCATGTTCTTTATTTCTTAGCCTGTTCCAACAGTTTCTTTCCTTTCTCGATCGCTTCTTCAATTGTTCCTACATTCAGGAAGGCCGGTTCCGGCAGATAATCCACTTCTCCGTCGAGAATCATCTTGAAACCTTTGATCGTATCTTCGATGGAAACCATCGTACCGGGTACACCGGTAAACTGCTCTGCAACCGCAAACGGTTGTGAAAGGAATCGCTGTACACGGCGTGCACGGTTCACCAGCGTACGGTCTGCGTCCGACAACTCTTCCATACCAAGGATGGAGATGATATCCTGCAGTTCCTTATTACGTTGCAGAATCTGTTTCACGCGTTGCGCCACATCGTAGTGTTCCTGTCCCACAATGTGCGGATCAAGAATACGCGAAGTCGATTCCAACGGATCTACGGCAGGATAGATGCCGAGCTCTGTAATCTTACGGCTAAGCACCGTCGTCGCATCCAAGTGAGTAAATGTCGTGGCAGGAGCCGGGTCGGTCAAGTCATCGGCCGGCACATACACAGCCTGTACGGAAGTAATAGAACCATTACGGGTTGAAGTAATACGTTCCTGCATGGCACCCATTTCTGTAGCCAGTGTCGGTTGGTATCCTACAGCCGAAGGCATACGTCCCAGCAACGCTGAAACTTCGGAACCTGCCTGGGTGAAACGGAAGATATTATCGATGAAGAACAGGATATCGCGCGGTCCGTCTGTTTCGGCACCACGGTCGCGGAACGACTCGGCAACAGTCAGACCTGACAAGGCTACTGACTGACGTGCTCCAGGGGGTTCATTCATCTGACCGAATATCAGCGAAACCTGCGACTTGGCCACTTCATTATAATCGACCTTGGACAAATCCCAGTTGCCTTCTTCCATACTTTTCTTGAATTCTTCTCCATAGCGGATTACACCGGATTCGATCATTTCCCTCAGCAAGTCGTTACCTTCACGGGTACGTTCGCCTACACCGGCAAACACCGAAAATCCGTGCTGCTTCTTGGCGATGTTATTGATCAGTTCCTGAATGAGCACCGTCTTGCCAACACCGGCACCACCAAACAAACCGATCTTTCCACCTTTACTGTAAGGCTCGAGCAAGTCGATCACCTTAATACCGGTATAAAGAACTTCCTGAACAGTTGTCAAGTCCTCAAACTTAGGTGGTTCACGATGAATCGGATAGGCTCCTGTACGATCCAGTTCCTTCATACCATCGATAGAGTCACCCACTACATTCAACAAACGGCCCTTGATCTGGTCACCTACCGGCATGGTAATCGGGCCTCCCAACGGATATACATTCATACCACGTTGCAAGCCATCCGTACTATCCATAGCCACGGTTCGTACAGTATTCTCACCAATATGTTGCTGTACTTCGACTATCAATCGTTTGCCATGCGGCCGCTTGATTTCCAATGCATCATGAATGCTTGGCAGTACCAATTCAGTCTCTGTACCTTCAAAATAGACGTCTACAACAGGTCCGATCACCTGCGAGATATGTCCGACAATCTGTGACATAAGCTTTTTTTTATTATCTTAATTAACTTCGTCACAAATTTACGAACAAATTGCTTGTGGTTGTTCTTTCATATAGGATTTTTTGGACAAAAAATACTCTTTTGAACGATTTAAGGTAAAATGAGAACATTTTGATGGGATAATTGCAACATCAGTTAACATTGCATAAAATTGCTCATGTAAAGAATTAAAATCCAAAATGTTTTTCACAAGCGATTTTATGAGCACCCGTGTAAAGATATAAAAAAATGGAACAACCTTACTGCAACTGCATTCATAACAGCTTATGCTGCAAGGCCATTCCACCATTTAATAGGATATGGTATCAAAATAGATGCTGAAAAATCAATAGACCTCCACTTTAGCGGCTATGCGTTTAGCCTTGTCGCGCAAGGCTTCCAGATCGCTGCCAAGAGGCGCGTAGCACAAGACAACCCCCATGCGACGGTTAACCCTCGTTGTCGGCTTACCGAAAATACGCAAGTAAGTATCTTCTTCTTTAGTAACCTCTTCCATACCGCGATAGTTGGGCTGTTCCTGGCTGGCTATCGGAGAAAGGATAACGGCACTGGCCCCCATACGCTCCAGCTTAATGCCGGGAATAGGCAGACCCAAAACAGCACGCAGGTGCAATTCGAATTCATTCAGGTTTTGCGTACCAGCCAATGTTACCATGCCCGTATCGTGCGGACGAGGAGACAATTCGGAGAAATAAACTCCGTTTTCGTGGCTTAAGAAGAACTCTACCCCCCAAATTCCGGCGCCGGTCAAGGCACGGGTTACTTTTTCAGCCATATCCTGCGCTTCCTTCAAATGTGCAGGGTCGATAAAAGCCGGCTGGAAGCTCTCGCGGTAATCACCACCCTTCTGAACGTGTCCGATAGGAGGACAGAACAGTGTCGGCCCGTTTTTCTGTGTCACTGTCAGCAGGGTTATCTCGCTGTCGAAGTGGATAAACTCTTCGATAATCAATTCCTTAATATCTCCACGACTTCCGTTACAGCCATATTCCCAAGCATGTTCCAGTTCGTCTGCACATTTGACAACCGACTGTCCTTTGCCGGAAGAAGACATCAACGGCTTCACTACGCAGGGGAATCCTACCTTTTCGGCTGCCGACTTCAACTCTTCCAAAGACTTTGCATAATAGTATTTGGCCGTCTTCAGTCCCAATTCTTTCGCAGCCAGATCACGGATGGCCTTACGGTTCATCGTGTAGTTTACCGCCCGTGCGCTTGGAACGACCTGGATGCCTTCTTTCTCAAAGTCGTATAAGCGTTCGGTGCGAATTGCTTCTATCTCGGGCACAATAATGTCAGGTTTATGCTTACGTACAACCCGTTCCAAAGCATCTCCATCGAGCATACTGAACACCTCGCATTCATCGGCCACCTGCATGGCAGGTGCTCCGGCATACGAATCGCACGCAACAATGTATTGCCCCTTGCGTTGGGCGGCAATTACAAACTCTTTACCTAACTCACCAGAACCTAACAACAAAATTTTCTTCATTACCTCAATTTTCGTTTTTATATTTAAAGAGGAGTATGCTAAACTAATTTGAGTTTCGCACGTGCCCAACTTATCAGTTGACAAGTCTTCAACCAACAAGGTTACAAGGCCGGAACACCCGGCTTGATAAAGCTGCAAACGCCATGTAAACTTGTTACTCGTCAACTGCAACTTGTGTAAGTCAAGAAGCGCCATTGCTCCTTCTGCCCGCACACTCCTTCTATATTCAAATTCCAATCCTTCAAAAAAGCAATTATTGATGCTGTTCCCTCAGCAAATCATTCACCGTCTTGACAGGATTGAAAGTGCTCAACGGAACCTCTACGAATATCGTGTTCCAGTCGCTCATGGCACCGTTCCACAAACCCGGAAGCTCCAGAGCCTTCAGTTCTTTTCCGTTCTTCGACTTATGAGAAATAAATCCTGTCGATTTATCCACATATCTGGTCAGGTCAAACTTATGCCCCTTATAGTCACGAACCGCACAAACCAGATCAACCGGATTGAAATGGGTACCTTTCTCAAACATCTCTTTTTTCTGTGGATCATTCATATCAATCTGCGAACTTTCCAGAATCTGCAAAGAAATGGTTCCATCGCTGTTATAAGCTAAGAACGGCCCTCCTCCCGGTTCACCTACGTTCTTCACCATTCCGCAGACACGCATCGGACGATTCAGTTTCTTCTTCAGATAAATCACCAATTCGGCATCTTCCAGATTCTTCACCTCGGGATTTTTACAGCAAAGCTTCTTTTGCAGGAACTGCAAAATGTCAATTACTTGCTCGTGCGTATATTTACCGCTGTCCAACAGCTGCAGATATGCAAAAGCCTGTTGCTGCAAGGCAATCAGTACGCCGGCTATCAGCTTCTTATACAACACGGTTTCTCCCTTCAGCTTATCGGGCACCACATTGTCGATGTTCTTAATGAAAATAATATCAGCATCCAGATCGTTCAGGTTCTCGATCAGCGCACCATGTCCGCCCGGACGGAACAGGAGTTGCCCTTTATCGCGGAACGGCTGATTGTCCATATCTACAGCAATCGTATCCGTACTTGGTTTCTGTTCAGAGAAACTAATGTTGTAATCGACCCCATACTTCTTGGCATAAATGGCAGCTTTCTCATCCACCAATGCCTTGAAAAGAGCACGATGCTCGGGAGAAACGGTAAAATGAACATTTACCTTTCCATTGCGGTTGGCTGCATACAAGGCTCCTTCAACCAAATGTTCTTCAACAGGAGTGCGGTTTCCATCCTCGTACTTGTGAAATTTCAGCAAACCTTTCGGCAAAGCGCCATAATTCAGCCCGGCCGATTCGAGCAAAGCAGCCACAACAGCCTTATAGTCGCCCTCGCCCACCAGAGCAGGAATGTCTTTCCCCTTAGTCTTCAGGCACGCAGCATTCAAGTCGTCGTAAAAGGCAAAATGCTCGATCTGCGCAAAAAACTTCTTTTCGAAATCTGTCTGAGGGGCATTATAATCAGCACCCAAAAACTCAAACATATTCTTAAACATACGACTGGCAGCGCCCGAAGCCGGCACAAATTTCACTACAGTCTTATCAGTCTGCGTATAAGCTTCCCATGCATCCAAATAGGTTTTCTGGACATCTGCATCGGGAGCCAATATACCATTGCCAACAGAAGCGGCTGCAAATAGCTTCAAATAAGGGAAGCCATGCTTGAAACAAGCCAACTGCTCGGCAATTTGTTCTTCCGAAATGCCTTTCTTAATCAGCAAATCTTTGTCTTGGGATGTTATCATATTTATCTAAAATTATTATTTGACCCCCAAAAGTATAAAAAAAACGCAACTATCATGAGAAAAATAAAGAAAAAAACTACCTTTGGCAAATAAAATACGAACGATCATGAATACAGAGATTTTTTTCACTAAAGAAGAGAAAAAAGAACTATTCTTACTCTACCGCAAATTACTTCAACTTTCAGGTGACACACTACTCAAAGACGATTGCCGAAAATTAAAAGCACATCTGATCAATGCCATACAACACAACTTCATACAACGGGATATTTTCGGCCTGAACCCTATTATTAAGGACATGCAGACTGCTGTTATCACGGCCGAAGAGATCGGCATGCGCCGGGCATCCATCATCGCTTTGATGCTCCACGACTCCGTAAGATGTGGAAGTTACACATTGGAGCAAGTACAGAAAGAATATGGAGAAGATGTGGCAAGAATCATTCAGGGTCTGATACGCATTCAGGAACTATATACCAAAAGCCCCACGATCGAATCGGAAAACTTCCGGAATCTGCTGCTGACATTCGCAGAAGACATGCGGGTAATACTGATTATGATCGCCGACCGTGTAAACGTGATGCGACAAATCAAAGACAGTGAGAACGACGAGGCACGCCGACAAGTAGCCAACGAAGCGTCGTATCTCTACGCTCCCCTTGCCCACAAGCTGGGGTTATACAAGCTGAAGTCGGAATTGGAAGACCTGTCACTGAAATATACCGAAAAAGAAATATACTATCACATCAAGAACAAGCTGAATGAGACCAAGGCTTCGCGAGATAAATACATTGCCGACTTCATAGCTCCCATACAAAAGAAACTGGAAGAAACTGGTTTGAAATTCCACATCAAGGGACGAACTAAATCCATCCACTCCATCTATCAGAAGATGAAGAAGCAAAAATGCCCGTTCGAAGGAGTGTACGATTTGTTTGCCATCCGCATCATCCTCGACTCGGAACTCGATAAAGAAAAACAAGAATGCTGGCAGGTATATTCCATCGTAACAGACATGTACCAGCCCAACCCCAAACGCTTGCGCGACTGGCTGTCCGTACCGAAAAGCAACGGATACGAATCACTCCACATTACGGTTATGGGGCCGGAAAGCAAATGGGTGGAAATTCAGATACGTACCGAAAGAATGGACGAAATTGCCGAACGAGGTCTGGCCGCCCACTGGCGTTACAAGGGCATAAAAGGAGAAAGCGGCCTGGACGAATGGCTTACCTCGGTACGAGAAGCTTTGGAAAGCTCGGACAGCAACGGACTGGAAACAATGGATCAGTTCAAGCTTGACTTATACGAAGACGAAGTTTTTGTCTTCACACCCAAGGGCGACTTGTTCAAATTAGGCAAAGGAGCTACGGTGCTCGACTTCGCATTCCACATCCACACCAAACTGGGCTGCAAATGCATTGGAGCCAAGGTAAACGGAAAAAATGCGCAGCTCAAACAGGTTCTGCACAGTGGCGACCAGGTAGAAATCATGACGTCGAACACCCAGACACCCAAACAGGACTGGCTGAACATTGTCACCACCTCGAAAGCGCGGACAAAAATACGCCAGGCATTAAAGGAAATGGCGGCCAAACAACATGACTTTGCCAAGGAAACCCTGGAACGTAAATTCAAGAATCGGAAAATTGAATACGATGAATCCATCATGATGCGTCTTATCAAGCGAATGGGATTCAAGGTTGTGACCGACTTTTATCAAGCCATTGCCGATGAAACGATCGACGTGAATGAGATTCTGGACAAATACATCGAACTGCAAAAGAAAGAGAGCGATATACACGATGAAGTCACATACCGGAGCGCCGAAGGATATAACCTGCAAACACCACAGCTTGAAGAGACAACCGGCAAGGAAGACGTTCTGGTCATCGACCAGAATCTGAAAGGGCTGGAGTTCAAATTGGCACGTTGCTGCAATCCGATCTACGGAGATGATGTCTTCGGATTCGTCAGTGTTACCGGCGGAATCAAAATACACCGTACCGACTGCCCGAATGCAAGCGATCTGCGCGAACGCTTCGGTTATCGCATCGTGAAGGCACGGTGGGCCGGCAAGTCGCAAGGCACACAGTATCCCATTACTTTGCGTGTGGTAGGCCACGATGATATCGGTATCGTAACCAATATTACATCCATTATTTCGAAAGAAATGGGAATCACACTGCGAAGCATCAGTATCGACTCTCACGATGGATTGTTCTCGGGTACACTGACCGTAATGATTGGTGACACAGGACGGTTGGAAGCACTTATCAAGAAGCTACGAACGGTAAAAGGAGTAAAGCAAGTTTCCAGAAATTAAAATCGAATGAAGTACAATTTCAGAAAACAGATAAGAAGCTTCGGATACGCATGGCATGGCATATGGTGCTGCATAGGGAAAGAGCAAAATCTCAGCTTTCACCTGATAGCTACCGTGCTGGTCATCGGCGCCGGATGCTTCTTTCAGATCACCCGCACCGAATGGGCAATCGTATTGTTATGTATCGGAATTGTCATCAGTGCCGAACTTTTCAATACAGCCATTGAAAAACTGGTGGATTTGGTTTCCCCTCAACGGCACCCTGTTGCCGGACAGGTAAAAGACATCGCAGCCGGTGCTGTTTTGGTATGCGCTTTTGCTGCAATGATTGTAGGTCTTATCATCTTCCTGCCCTACATACTTTGATCATAAAAAAAATGAGTGAGAAATTATCTCACTCGTTTCTTTTTATAATAAGGCGAAGTAGCTATTAGAAATATCAGTACCGATACCACTGCCGCTACCACTCCTACATATAGCAACACGTCACTTACCATCAGATAACTTGCCACTGCAAAACCGCTTATCATGCCTGCATCAATCGACAGATTTAGCGTAGTATTGCTCGTTCCACGCTGGCAGTGATGAGAAAGCCGGACAAACATACGCACCAACGGTACTGCAGACAGCAGCAAAGAAGCTACGACCAGCAGAAGTGCATACAGCCACAACTCACCTCCCTTATACGCCAATAGTGAAACAAAGATTCCACAGGCAAAGGCCAGTAGCCATACATTAAAGGCCGGCAACCAGGCACGTGGCAGGATAAAACGATCCCAATTACACAGTTTAACTCCTATCGGGGCACGAAAAGGTACATGAACTCGCCAGGCTTCCAATACGCCCAACAAGCCGAATGCTATGGCTGTGTATAATAGTCCGTTAAGGGAATATATTCCATAAATCCAGAAGCCCAAAAGCAATCCGACAGCCATACCGATACGGCTCCAACGGGCATAGAGCACATTAGCCCGGGAACGATTGCCCGAAACGGTCACATCAATACTGATTGTTACTCCGGCTGCCGAAGCCAGTCCCAGGCACGCTCCTTCCAAGAAAGCCAACGCCATCCATTCGATGAACTCATCTGCATAAGCATATCCCAGCAGGACGGCCAACAAAATAACCAAGGGCCACACGAACACACTTTTCCGATAGCAAGCATCGCCTAAATACGCATTGAAGGGGCCGGACAGAAACATGCCTATCAGCATAGCCACATAAAAATACGCAGCCTCGTGTCCCCATCCGACAACCAGCAACGGAAAAGGCATATAGGCGGCTGCATGCAGAAAAAATCCGGCCATACGCATCCGCCTGAAGCCCGACGATAGCTGAACTGTATCAGTATTGTTCCTTTTCATTCGGAAAATCTAAGTTCTTTACATCAGACACATATCGGCTGATGGCGTCTGTCATCACCGTATGCAGATCGGCATAGCGACGCAGAAAACGTGGACGGAATCCATTGTTCATGCCCAGCATATCCTGTATGACCAATACCTGTCCGTCAACTCCACCACCGGCACCGATGCCAATGATAGGAATGGTCAGTTCTTGTGCCACTCTTTCGGCCAATACAGCCGGGATTTTTTCCAGGACAATGGCAAAGCATCCGGCTTCTTCAAGCAAGTGGGCATCGCGCACCAGCTTTTCAGCTTCTGCTTCATCCTTCGCACGTACGGTGTACGTACCATACTTGTTAATGGATTGAGGCATCAGTCCCAGATGTCCCATGATGGGAATACCTGCACTGAGAATACGTTTCACTGTTCCGATAATCTCTTCTCCACCCTCCAGTTTCAAAGCATCGGCATGACTCTCTTTCATAATACGTATGGCAGAAGCCAATCCTTCCATCTCATTGCCCTGGTAAGAACCGAAAGGCATATCGACTACGACCATGGCGCGTTTCACACCCCGCACCACAGACTTTGCATGATAGATCATCTGATCCAAAGTGATGGGCAACGTTGTCACATTGCCGGCCATCACGTTCGAAGCCGAATCACCTACCAGTATCACATCTACACCGGCACCATCCACAATCTGCGCCATGGTGTAATCATAAGAAGTCAACATTGAGATTTTTTCACCTCTCTGTTTCATCTCTACAAGACGATGTGTAGTCACTTTACGAGTATCGTCCGAAATATATCCAGCCATTTCTTATAAATATTTAAGTTGTTACTTTAATACGTATAAATGTGTATATGTTAACCTGTTACAAAAATAATACTTTTATTATTATCTACGAACCTCAAGCATTTTATCGTAAGTAAAACCTTCGAAGTCATCAATGACACAATGGCATAACGACGCTATGCTTTCACGCGGATTGGTGGTAGCCAGACCAATGACATTTGCCCCGGAAGCCATCCCGGCCTTCAGACCGTTGAACGAATCTTCGAAGACGTATGTGTTCTCCGGTTCTGTTCCAAAGACCTTCATGCCCAACAGGAAACAATCGGGCGCGGGTTTCGAACGGGTAAACATTTCCGCGGTCAGAATACGATCGAAAAGAGTTTGTATTTCCGGACAAGAACGGTAAACAGCTGCCATCTTTTTGTCGTTCGAACTGGTAACAACCGCCATCTTCACACCATGACGGCGCAAGTCTGCTATAAAGTCAACGATACCAGGCACATATTCATAGTCCATTTGCTGCTCAAAGCGGTCCAATTGTTCGGTAATCGTTTTTTGTTCCTGCTCTTTTCCCGGAAAGAATTTATCATAAATATAGGTCAGCGTCTGACCCTTGATAAGAAGTTCCAGATTGTCTATGGATAAATAATCTACTCCGACTTTATGCCAGAATATACTGTATTGCTTTTCCGTATCCATCACAACTCCGTCAAAATCGAAAAGAACTGCAATCTTTTTCATTGCGTTATCCATACTTATTTCCTTCATAATTTATCCTATACCTTCTGTTTCAAGCCGACAAAGATGAGAATAATCCGCGAACCATGCAAATAAAACGCTCAAATCACTTCAATGTCATCCCTGTCAGTTGTTCCAGTGTTCCGTTGAACACATTCAAATCCACATCCTTTTCAATACCCGGAACACGCCCTACATCAGTATGCTGCCAAAACTCCCAATGTCCTTCGTAACGCACAGAATCAACATAGTAATGTGCTATCCAATAGGGATAAGCATTGAATGCGGAATCATTCAGGTAACGTTGCTTGAACTTATAGGAAGTATATAATATGGGCTTTACACCGTAATGTGACTCTATGCGATTGAGCCACACTTTCACCGCAGCCTGCAACTCACTTACGGATTTACGCCCGAGGGTTTCCACATCGAGTACCGGTGGCAAATCTCCACTATCCAGCTGCACCGTATGAATAAAGAAATCGGCCTGCCTCACCGGATCGGTCTGAGGAATAAAATAATGATAAGCCCCCCTCACAAAGCCATACTCCTGTGCCTTGCTGAAATTCTCGGCAAAACGATAATCACTATGATCGCCTCCTTCCGTTGCCTTCATGAAAACAAACTGTATCGGGAAATCGGACTGCTGACTACGTGCCAACACAGGCCAGTCAATATCACCCTGATAGTGGGAAATGTCTATTCCATGCACCTCGTAATCACAAGGAATGCAAACGCCATATCCTTTCTTTCCGTGGCAAGGCTTCCAGCGATAAGCATAAGGTCGGACGAAAAACCAATAGAACGATGCCGTAAGAAACAAAACAATGCATACAGCCAACACATTGCGCAACCAATTGGGCATCGTACGTGTCAGATTCCGTTTTTTCGATCTGCGACCGTTCAAAGCACGAGAAGAGGTAACAGACTTCCGGCTTACTGCGTTTCTTTTTCTTGGGGACAAAATACGAAATTTTAATCAGTACTTAAAGAGTAAGATCACATACGCTTTCCATAAAGTGAAAAACTACAAGGAAATAAGCAGCACAAAGCACGCTTATTTTCCTTGTAGTCTGATCATCCATTAGCCAACAGCTAACGGCCTTTTATTTATGGACACTTATTTAGCTTGTTCCAGCTGCAACGTTTTGGTCGGCTGGTCGCATACTTCTGTAGGACCAAAGTACTGTATCGGACCCGGATATACATAATCCGTCTCCTTGGCCCAACGTTCGCGCTGTGCGGCAAAAGCCTTGAAAGGAGCACCATCCAGCTTAACCAATGCCTTCTGAATTACAGGTTTCATTTCACCGTTACGGCGTTCCATATTCATCATCATAGTGATGGGCACACCACCTGCAATCCATTCGTCAGCAGGAGCTGTCGTATTGCGTACGGATGACATGTAACCGGTCTTGCCATTGGCAATCAGTGATGCAGCCGTGTAACCTAATGAATAGCAGTAGTCTGCATCGAAGTTTGAAGGAGCAGCGCAACGACCTTCGTAACCGAAGAAGTGGTGTTGAGCAGCAAACTTGCCAACAAACTTACCTTCGGCTTTCCACTGAGCCAACTTGGTAGCAACCATCTCGGACAACAGTTTCTCGGTTTCAATCAGAGATACCTGAACATTTCCGTGCGGGTCGCGATCCAGTGTCAGCTGACGGGCAACACCTTCGGGAAGGCTTGCATAGATAGCCGAATTTTCGGGAGACAACTTGCGGATGATGTAATCGCGCTGAGCCGACTTCTTGATCTGAGCAAATTCCTCGGCATTGGCAGCCAGGAAATCATTCAGTTCGGCAATCAGACGTTTCATGGCAGGGATGAACTCGATCAGACCTTCCGGAATAAGAACCGTTCCAAAGTTTTTGCCTTCGGCTGCACGAACGGCAACGGCATTGGCAATGTAAGTTACCACATCGTCCAATGACATATTCTTGGCTTCAACCTCTTCAGAAATGATACAGATATTGGGCTGTACCTGCAAGGCGCACTCCAATGCAATGTGAGAAGCCGAACGACCCATCAGTTTAATGAAGTGCCAGTATTTACGAGCCGAATTACAGTCGCGTTGAATGTTACCGATAACTTCAGAATAAGTCTTGCAAGCGGTATCAAATCCGAAGCTGGTTTCAATCATCTCATTCTTCAGGTCGCCGTCGATGGTCTTGGGACAACCGATTACCTGTATGCCATAGTTCTTGGCAGCGTAATACTCGGCCAGCACACAAGCATTCGTATTGGAGTCATCTCCACCGATAATAACCAGTGCCTTGATGCCCAGTTCCTTCAGAATCTCGTAACCTTTTTCAAACTGGTCTTCTTTCTCTAATTTGGTACGACCCGAACCGATAATGTCGAAACCACCCGTGTTACGATATTCATCGATGATGTCGGCTGTCAGTTCCATATAGTTATGGTCAACCAATCCGCCGGGTCCCAGAATAAAACCGTAAAGGCGACAGTCCTTATTTAACTTCTTGATACCATCGAACAAGCCGGAAATAACATTATGTCCACCAGGAGCCTGTCCACCGGAAAGGATAACACCTACATTAAATGCAGGATAGCTGACAGCTTCGTCAGTTGCCTCAAACTTAATCAGAGGCATCCCATACGTGTTAGGGAACAATTTTTTAATCTCTTCCTGATCAGCTACAGACTGAGTGGCAGCACCGGCTACCGCCTTAACATGTCCTTTCAACGCTTTCGGAAGTTTGGGCTGATAGGCAGCCCTTGCAATCTGCAATGCACTTTTAGTCATATTTATTCATTTTAAAGGTGTACACATACGAATTAAAAAGCTTGGCAAATTTCGGCTTTTTTCAGAAGACTACATAACTTTTGGTAGCGAAAAGTAAGTTTCTATCACATTTTTTATATTTTTGCCGTCCGAACGACTACCTCAAATAATGTAACACCGTATGCTAAAAGACTGGAAAGAGCGCTTGAAAGCACGTTCACGCCGCGTTCATCGCAAGATTGAACTTCTGCGCCTGAAACGAATCCGAAAGAAACAGACGCCCCAATATACCTATTGCAAGAACTGTGGTACCCGCCTGGAAGGGATGTACTGTTACCACTGCGGACAATATGCGCTGGACATCGAACAACCGTTTTGGAAATACGTGCGCCAATACTTCGAAAACATGTATCAGTTCGACACCAAGATATGGCGCACCCTGTGGTATCTCTTCACCCGCCCCGGTTTCCTGACAAGCGAATTCAACGCAGGCAAAATCAACTCTTACGTTCATCCCTTCCGCCTGTATATGTGCATCTCCGTGGTATTCTTTGCCATATTCTTCATGCTGGTTGGCGAACGGGTAAACGACTTAAACGCACTGAATGACGGACGGCTGAGACGAGACATTGTGGAACAGCTGAAAAGCTCTGCTGCCGAAGCCGATACCAACGTTTACCTCTACCAGGCACCACAATTGATCAAAACCCTGACCCTGCGCTTTGGCATAGAAGATGCCGACCGGATCGTTTGCTATCAGCCAGTGGACAATCCATACGGGCTGTCACGCGCCACCCTACCCCACCTGCTTGTTGACTCCTGCTTCCGTCAAACCGAAATCTCACCGCAGGATTGGGACTTCATCCGACAGTCTCGTACCCGGAAGAATCTAAATATAGAAAACTGGATAGACGGCAAAGATTACGGCCCCGATAACGTGGCAGCTATCCGCGCATTCCGTATTGACAGTACCTATACACAGACCGCAAACGGGACCGACAGTCTCGTACTACACCCGCAGAAAGTCTGCGCATGGACAGATGGCATGCAACAACAGGATGCCGAAGTAGATGCCTTGCAGAAAGAACAGTTTACCAACGACATGGTAGGCGATCTGTCCAAATGGACACCTTTTTTTATGATGTTTCTCCTGCCTCTGTTCGCAGCAATTCTGAAGTTATTCTATGGCAATAAACGAATGCCTTACATGTGGCACTTCGTCCATGCCATCCACCTGAATACGGTCTTTCTCATCCTCCTTTGCATTCCGTTAGTACCGCTCTTTGCCTACGGCATCGATGACATGCTGGCAGCCCGACAGACGCTGAACACTGTACAGCAGAATTTTCTCAGCATCACCTTTACAGGTTTCCCCATTGCCATGTTTCTCTACATGTTGGTGTCTTTCCATACCGTCTATCGCCAGGGATGGGTGAAAACATGCTTAAAGGCCCTGCTGTTTTTTACCCTGTTTACCATTATAGCAACGCTGCTGGCCTGTGTACTATTGCTGTGGTTACTGGCAACGGAAGCGGAAGCCATATAATAATTAAAGAATGAATAAAGCATAAACAATGAGACTCTCTGAAAAACTCTGCCAGCGCCGACGTCGCATCCGACGTAACATCGAAGCCATGCGTCTGCGCCGTATCCGTCGCTATACTCGTCCCGGCTACACCCACTGCATGAACTGCGGAACCAAGCTGAAAGGAATGTATTGCCACCAGTGTGGCCAGTATGCGCTCGACATTCATCAGCCCATGTGGAAATACATCCGCCAGTACTTCGAAAACATGTATCAGTTCGACGGGAAAGTGTGGATGACGCTCTTCCTGATGTTCACCCGACCAGGATACCTGACCAATGAGTTCAACGAAGGAAAAATAAATTCCTATGTTCACCCCTTCCGCCTGTATATGTTCATTTCCGTCCTGTTCTTCACCTTTTTCTTCATGGCTACCGAACGGATTACAGGACGTGCGCTACTGACGATGGCGGGGGAACAGATCCCCGATACGGTGATGAACGTACTAAGACGGACCGATGCAACGACACTGCCGGACACAACCATTTATGCCTACAACATGGAAACGCTACGCAACGTATTGGATGCACGCGGGGCAGAACAGGCCGCCAGCCTTGTGCGCCTGCATTACGAGGATCGTGGTGACGAACTGAACTGCGTCACCCTCCCGCGTTTGCTCTTCGACTCCTGCCTGACGCGCACCGCCCTCCACGAGGACAATCAGACCGAGGCCGACATACTGCGCAAAACGGCGAAATTAGGCGAGATGGATGAGGAAGAACTGTTCTATCACAACCTGCCTGCAGATTCGGCTACAGGACGCATTACAGCCGACACGTACGACTGGATGACACGCATCGACCAAAAAGATCAGCTTCAGTACCAGGCCACGGCATCGTTCATATTGGGCCAGTTGTCCAAGTGGACCCCCATGTTTCTGATGTTCCTCCTGCCTCTACAGGCCTTGCTGTTTAAAATCTTCTACCCGCACCGACGATACATGGAACACTTTGCCCATACCACCCACCTGAGCAGTTTCCTGCTCGTACTGATGGCCGTGCCTGCAGGCATCTTACTCTGGGATTTCAATCTGGGACGTGGCAACAATATCAACATCGGCAGCATACAAAGCGCCATTCTCTTCCTCTCACCCCTGGCGCTGCTGCTCTACCAGCTTGTATCCATGCGTACCGTTTACCACGACGGCTGGGGCAAGACTACAGTAAAGTGTCTGCTCGTCTTTGGCATCTTCAACCTGCTGGCATTCAGTCTCGCTGCTATGCTGATTATATTCCTCGTATTTAAGGCAACAGGAAAAATGTGATTTTCAGATACTCAGTGTCATGTCGAAGGTCGCCTACTATCCCAATGGACAGCCAACTTCCAACACAAAATAACTCCGATTTCCACAGGAAATTTTTCTTATTGACAAGCAAAAGATTCATAACCTGTAAAAATCGGAGTTATCTGTAACGAATATACACTTTTCAGTCTATTCCCATCCCCCGCCAAGTGCCTTGTAAAGATTGACCATCGTAATACGCTTGTCACGGATGGCATAACTCAAACTAAGCTGGGCTTCGAAATAAGTACGCTGGGCATCAAGCAGATCCATGTAACCGATGGCACCGTTTACATATTGCAGCTGTGCCAATTCAAGTGTGGACTTGGCCGACTGCTCCAGGCGCTGACGTGTATCGTAGATATCCTTTATCTTATTAAATTCGGTAATAGCATTATAGGCATCCTTGAATGCACTGAGTACAGTCTTTTCGTAGGCATGGGCGGCACGTTCGCAAGCAGCTTTCTTGGCTTTGAGTCGTGCACGGTTCTTGCCCATGGCAAAAATAGGTTGCAACAGCGTACCACTCAACAAATGATAAGGCGACTTCAAAATGTCAGACAGCTCTTCACTCTCGGCACCCAGATTGGCAGTCAGCGTAATGCTGGGGAAAAGGCTCGTAAAAGCAACCCCTACTTCCGCATTGGCTGCAATCAGTTCCTGCTCAGCCTGACGCACGTCGGGACGACGCTCAAGCAGCGTGGAAGGCAGACCTACCGGCAGGTTTTCGGGCAACACGATATCTACAGTAATCGGCGTACGACGTATGCTGTGCGGGTATTCACCGGTCAAGAATGACAGTTCGTTTTCCTTCAACGTAATCTTCCGCTCCAGATCCGGAACCAGCGTCACTGTTTTCGCCAATTCCACCTGTGCCTGGCGGAAAGGTATTTCGGAAATAAGTCCGCCCTCGTAACGCAAGCGTACCAGATGAAGACTCTCCCGACGCGCCTCAACGGTTTGTTGTACAATAGCCAACTCATTATCCAATGCCACCAGTTCGAAATAAGCCTGAGCCACCTGTGCCACAAGACTCATCTGCAAAGCACGCCGGCTTTCAATCGAACTGACAAACTCAGCCAGGCTGGCATCGCGCGCCCAACGCAACTTTCCCCAAAGATCAAGTTCCCACGAGATGACACCTTTCAGGTCAAACTGATTATCCGGATTGTAGTGATCTCCACCATAATCATCAGCTTCTTTTTCGGCATAAACACGGAGTCCGACCGAAGGGAACATATTGGCTACGTCAATACGTTTCATGGCAGCCAGTTCCTTCACACGGGCTGCAGCCATCTGCATGTCTTTGTTATAAACCAATGTCTTTCGAATCAGCTCCTGCAACAGCGTGTCGGCATAGAGCCATTCCCACGGATAATCGGCAAAACTGGTCGTATCCGTGTATAGCGTATCACTCCCGTGAATCGAATCTTGCAGCGACGCGGGCAAATCCAATTGCGGACGGGTATAATGCTTGCCCAACTGACAAGCCGAAAGCAACAGCAGAGCGATAAGAAGTAACGGTAATCTGTTATATACAATATGTCTCATAATCTATTTTCGTTGTTTATCTTAAATAAGGAAACCGACAGGCTTACGAACGCACCTTTTTCAACTTGTTCTTTGCTTTGTAGATCATTACAAAGAAGAACGGCACCAACACAATTCCCACCGTAACGGCTACGATCATTCCAAAAAATACACCTGTACCGATAGCCTGACGACTGGCCGAACCCGGTCCGCTGGCAATCACCATAGGCAACATACCCAGAATAAAGGCCAACGATGTCATCAGGATAGGACGGAAACGCAAATGGGCAGCGTGCAATGCCGCTTCTACCACATCCTTTCCGGCATCTGCCTCATCCTTGGCAAACTCCACAATCAGGATGGCATTCTTGGCTGCCAGACCGACCAGCATTACCAGACCGATCTGGAAATAAGTATCATTCTCAAGTCCGCAAACCGAAACTCCCATGTAGGCACCTAAAGCAGCAACCGGCAACGAAAGCAGCACGGCAATAGGAATACTCCAGCTTTCGTACAGTGCCGCAAGAAACAGGAATACAAACAGGAATACCAATGCCAAAATCATACCGGTTTGTCCACCAGCCTGCTTTTCCTGATAGGACAGGCCGCTCCACTCAATACCGATATTGTCGGGCAGATGTTCGCGGGCTATCTGCTCCATCAGGTCCATGGCCTGTCCGGAGCTGTATCCCTGGGCTGCCGTACCACGGATTACCGCCGTATTGAACATGTTGAAACGTTTGATGCTACCGGGTCCTGTCGTATATTCGGTATTACCCAGTGCTGTCAGCGGAATCATGGCGCCGTTGCTTCCCCTTACGAAGAACAGATTGATGTTATCGCGGTGCTCACGATAAGAGGCCTCTGCCTGCAGATATACACGGTAGATACGGTTGAACATATTGAAGTCGTTCACATAGACCGAACCTGTATAAGCCTTCACCGTTGAAAAGACATCCGCCATCGGCACACCCACCATTTTCACTTTATCACGGTCCACATCGAAATACAGTTGTGGTATCTCGGCTTGCAACGAAGACGACAAACTGCTCAACTCCTTCCGCTGCGAAGCATAGAACATCAGGGTGTCGGCTGCCTGTACCAGATTCTCGTAAGTAGCATCACCACGTGCCTCGAGCTGCATTTCAAATCCACCCGAAGTACCCAAGCCCGGGATCACGGGAGGCGTTGAAAGATAGACCTTACATTCAGGATATTCGTTAAACTCACGGTTCACGCGGTCCATAATCTCATCAATGGTCGTATCGTCGCGCTCCTTCCACTCTTTCAGAATGACGGTAAGCTGACTGCGTGCCTGGCTTGTTCCTACGCGCGGACTGGTACCCGTCACGTTCTGAACATACTCCACTTCGGGCATATTCATCAGAAAGTCAATGGCGCGGTTGGTCACCGTACGGGTACGTTCCAGAGTCGCTCCTTCAGGCAGTTCCAATTCTACCGTAAAATAACCCTGATCCTCCACCGGCAAGAAGCTGGTAGGTATCAATCGATAGAATACAAAGATAAGCACTAACACCATTCCAAAACCGGCCATCACGCGACGCGGATTCTTAATCACCCGCTTGATGGTCGCCACATAACGGTGATTCCCCACATCCAGCCAGCGGTTAATGGCACGGAACACCCTGTTCTTAGGCTTATTCGGGTCGGTCGGCTTCAGGATAAGCGAACACATCACCGGACTCAGGGTCAATGCAACAACTGTCGAAAGCAGCACCGATACGGCAATCGTCACACTGAACTGACGATACAGCTGCCCCGTGATGCCCGACAGAAAACTAACCGGCACAAACACGGCCGCCAACACCAGCGAAGTAGCGATCAAGGCACTGGTCAGTCCGTCCATAGCCTTCTTGGTGGCTTCGTAAGCGCTCAAGTGTTCTTCTTCCATGATTCGCTCCACATTCTCTACCACCACGATGGCATCGTCCACCACCAGACCGATGGCAAGCACCAGTCCCAGCAAAGTCAATATATTGAGCGAGAACCCGAAAATCAGCATAAAGCCAAACGTACCGATCAGCGAAATAGGCACCGCCACGATAGGAATCACTGTCGCCCGCCAGCTCTGCAATGACAGGAACACAACCACAATCACCAGAAACAAGGCCTCGAACAAGGTCTTATAAACCTCGTGAATAGATTCCGAAATATACGTCGTCATATCAAACGGAAATTCATAAGACAATCCTTCAGGAAAGTTCTTACTGATTTCCACCATCGTCTTCTTCACGCTCTCGGCCACTTCCATGGCGTTGGCGCCCGGCAACATATAGATACCCAATACGGCTGCATTACCGCCATTGATACCACTTTCCGTATTATACGACTGCGCTTCGAGCGACACGCGTGCCACGTCGCGCAAGCGTATCAGCGATCCGTCCGCATTGGCACGAAGCACGATTTCCTCAAATTGGGCCGCACTGGACAAACGTCCCTGAGCCGTGATGGGAATCGTTATGTCGAGTCCTGTCACCGGTTGCTGTCCCAATACGCCGGCAGCCGATTCCCGGTTCTGATCCTTCAGGGCATTCTGCACATCCTGTACTGTCAGGCCAAAGTTGGCCAGACGGGCAGGATCCACCCATATCTGCATGGCATAATAACGGCTACCGATGTTGGACACGCGTCCCACTCCCGGGATTCGGCGCAACAGGTCGAGCACATTGATTGTTGCAAAATTACTCAGATAGATTTCATCAAACTTTGGATCGTCCGAAGTCAAGCAGAG
The DNA here is from genome assembly GCA_902472795.1 of uncultured Bacteroides sp. GTDB lineage: Bacteria > Bacteroidota > Bacteroidia > Bacteroidales > Bacteroidaceae > Bacteroides. The sequence goes on from CABROZ010000002.1 coordinate 39,947, forward strand.
AGTCATCAGCTGGCTGGCCGCCTGCTTTTCTATCTCGATACCGTTCTGCACCACTTCGGCCGGCAGACGCGATTCCGCCAACTTGATACGGTTCTGAATTTCTACGGCCGCCAGATCGGGATCTGCAGAGATATCGAATGTGACCGTTGCCGAGAAACCTCCCGAATTGGAGCTGTTCGACTCCATATAAAGCATTCCCGGCGTTCCGTTCAATTCCTGTTCGATAGGAGTTGCCACGGCCTGCGATACCGTCAGTGCACTGGCACCCGGATAGGAAGCGCTGATTTTCACCACCGGCGGTGTAATCTGGGGATATTGGTCGATAGGGAGCATCGTCAGACCGATGACGCCCACAATGACTATCAATATGGATATGACAGCCGAAAAGACAGGCCTGTCAATGAAAAAACTTACTTTCATGCTATTGGTACTGCGTTAGGTGTTTACGATTTTTTGTTTTCTTCTTCTTTCTGTGGCACAGCTTCTCCTACCCGTACCTTGATACCCGGACTGAGTTTGTGATAGCCTTCACTGACCACCATTTCTCCGCGTACCAATCCGCGCTCTACCACCACGTTGTTGCCAAACTCCGGTCCCAATTCAATGAAACGGCGTTCAACCGTCGAATCGCGACGCATCACAAACACGTAAGCACCACCCTTTTCTATGATAAGCGACTTTTGCGGAATGACCGTAGCATTCTCACGCACATCCAGCAGCAATCTTACTTTCGTAAACTGACCCGGCAACAATACCCGGTCGGGATTGGGCATCTCGGCACGCACCGAGAATGTACCGGTTTTAGGATCTACCTGCGGCTCGGCAAAATCTACCAGCCCCTTGTACGGATAAACACTGTTGTCTGGCAATGTAATGGTCACCGTAGGCTGCCACGAACGGGTGGAGTCCTTCTGTCCCAACGTCACGTTACGCTCCTTACTTTTCAGATAGTCAAGTGCCGTCATGCTGAAGTCCACCAGTACGGTGTCACTCTTGACCACCGTAGCCAGCAGCGATTTTCCGGACGTTCCTACCAGCGTCCCCAGATCGACGTAGCGTTCGCTGATGTGTCCCGAAATCGGCGAGCGAACCCATGTATATCCCAGTTCCTGTTCTGCCTGGTCAAGGTCGGCCTGACTCATACCCATACTTGCCACCGCCGTTTCATAGGCAGCAATGGCATTGTCTAAATCCAGCTGGCTGGCCGCATTCTGTTCGAACAACGGGCGGATACGCTCCAGGTCACGTTTGGTTTTACGTACCGATGCCGAGTCTTTCCGCAATTGGGCACGCGCCTTGTCCGCTTTGGCACGGTATTGTCTGGGGTCAATGACAAACAAGACCTGATTTTTGGTCACATAGGTACCTTCGGCGAACTCCATGCTTTCCAGAAATCCTTCCACACGGGCACGTACTTCCACAAATTGTTGCGCTCTGATACGTCCCACATAATCACCATATATTTCCACGTCTTCCGTAGCGGCTGGTTCCACCATCACGATAGGAACTTGAGGTTGAACTTTCTCGGGCCATGTCCAGATAACATATCCGGCAATCAATACGACCATGCATACAATCATGCCTATCACCCTTTTTCTTTTCAGCTTCAATTCTTTTTTTGTAAAAAATAGTTTCATGCTTGTTTGTTTATTAAATTTAACCCTGTTATTTTTCTATATAAAGAGCAAGTCCGATGCCAAAAACCGCATATCAAATACAAATATATGCAAATAACTCGTTTTCAACAAATAAAGCCGATTAAATTCCAAACATACGTCAACATGCTTATACAATTTGTGTAGAAAATCCACATCGGTCTGTAGATTTTTTCCACACTTCCGTCCTTTTCTGTTCTCTCTCCACCGGTTCCTCCCCTGCCCAACCCTAAAAATATCTCAAATTATTTCCATCCATCGATAAAAAGCACTATCTTTACCGAGAATAAGTATTCAAGTTGCGCAAGCCGATGCGGCCTCTATCACTCGGCTGTACTCACACTTACGAAGGGAGACAATCCGTTCAGACTTGGGCAACAAACAAGGAAACAATTGTTTAACCCCAAAAACAGAAAAAATTATGGCAAGCAGAAAAGAATTAAAAAAGAACGTCAACTATATTGCAGGCGAATTGTTCACCGAATGCCTGGTCATCAGCAAATGTGTACCCGGCGTGGATCAGCAGAAAGCAGACGATCTGATGGGTAAGATTCTGGACATGCAGGACGAATTCGTCTGCCGCATCAGCCACACCGAGCCCGGCAACGTCAAAGGATTCTATAAAAAGTTCCAGCTGGATTTCAAGGCAAAGGTGAATGAGATTGTAGAAGAATTGAGTAAATTGGGATAAACAGATGAAGAAAGCATTTTATCGCTTTATCTTCCACCGCCTACTGGGATGGAAAACCTGCCTGACAGTGCCCAACTACGACAAGTGCGTCATCTGCGCGGCTCCCCATACCTCTAATTGGGATCTTTTCATCGGGAAGCTGTTCTATGGTGCTCTCGGGCGTAAGGCCTGCTTCATGATGAAGAAAGAATGGTTTTTCTTCCCATTAGGCATACTTTTCAAGGCAATGGGAGGCATCCCGGTCAACCGTGACAAACGAACTTCCATGGTGGACCAGATGGCCGAGCGCTTCGCAAAGAACGACCAATTCCACTTGGCCATCACCCCCGAAGGTACCCGCAAGGCCAATCCCGACTGGAAAAAGGGATTCTACTACATTGCCCTGAAGGCTCATGTCCCCATCGTACTCATTGGCATAGATTATCCGTCGAAAACCATCAGTGCTACCAAAGTGGTCATCCCGACAGGAGATTTTGAAAACGAAATGCGTGAGATCAAACGTTATTTCAAGTTTTTCCACGGGAAGAATCCCGCCAACTTCTCGACCGGAGAAATCTAACCTTACAACCATCAGCCCCATGGATCCATTGCGCATCAGCCTTTTGCAAACCAATATTGTCTGGGAAAATAAATCCGAGAATCTGCGTCGGCTCCACCGGCAACTACAGGAGCTTCACGGCCGGACAGACCTCGCCGTGCTACCCGAGATGTTCTCTACCGGCTTCTGCATGTCTCCCGGTCCTTTAGCCGAAACCACCGATGGCAGAACCATTACCACCCTCCTCCAATGGGCACAACGCTATCAGATAGCACTTGCCGGAAGCTTCATAGCCTGCCAGTCCACCCCTTCTTCGTCATCAGCCATGCGCTACTTCAACCGGGCTTTTTTTATCACCCCCGAGGGCGAATGTCACTTCTACGACAAACGCCACCTGTTCCGCATCGGCATGGAAGGCGAACAATATACAGCCGGGCAAGACCGCCCCATCGTCACCTACAAAGGCTGGCACATTCTCTTGCAGATCTGCTACGACCTGCGCTTCCCGGTATGGAGCCGTAACGTAAACAACGAATACGACCTGCTGATTTACGTAGCCAACTGGCCCACGGCCCGTCGCCATGTGTGGGACGTCCTGCTTCAGGCACGTGCCCTCGAAAACCTCTGCTACACTTGTGGCATCAACAGAGTTGGCATCGACGGCAACGGATTGCCTTACAACGGTGGCAGCACCCTGTATTCGCCCAAAGGGAAAATCTTAGCCGCCGTACCAGACGACAAGGAGGGCATTGCCACGGCAACACTCTCCTTCGACGACCTGAAGATGTTCAGGGAAAAATTTCCTGTCTGGCTGGATGCCGACAGATTTACTATTTCTTCAGATAATAATTCACGGTAGTCACTACACGGATACTCTTAATATAAGGTGTATTCGCATCACGGTCCGAAATCGTAAACTGTCCCTGCGAAGCATTCCTTATTTTACCTAACTTACTGTCCGAATCCTTGGCGAATTTTTCCGCTGCGGCACGTGCATTCTTGGTAGCTTCCTCTATCATCTGGGGCTTTACATCGTTCAGTCCCGTAAACTCGTAAACCACGCTGTAGCGGTAATCACCTCCCGTTATCGCAATGCCCTGCTTCATCAGTTCAGCCTGCTCCGACATCAGCTTGCGCACCTTGTCCACATTCTTCGACGTGACGGTAATCACCGAAGTGGCATTGTAACGATAGTTCACGTTACGATCGGCATAACGCTCTGCCTGCATGTCAATAATCTCCGGTGGTGCGATGCTGATTTCTTCCTCACCGATTCCGTTCGACTTCAGAAACTGAACAATCGCTTCGTTCTTCTGCTCCAGATTGGCATACAGCACGGCCGGATCATTCCCGATGTCCTTATACATCAGCGGCCACACCACCTTGTCTGCAGGCACTTCCATTTCGGCCAGTCCTTTTACCGTCACCACCCGATCCTTGTCTCTAAAATCATTGATACCGTTCCGTATCATTACACCTAACATAATGATACCAATAGCGATAATAATCGCCTCAATTCTCCAGTTTTTCATGTTATTTCCTAATTTATTTAATTCAAGTTAAAGAAGTTAGAAGAAGTTATCGAGGGTGTGTCAAATTAGGAAACTGCTTTCCTTTAGGCACGGATTACACGGAATTTCGCGGATGATTATTCTTCTTTCTCGGTGTTTTTCCGTGTAATCCGTGCCTAAAAATAACAAGATGTCAGTTACTTTTAGTTTTGACACACCCTTTAGGAGTTAAAGCCAATAGATGAAGTGTATGGCCTGTATCCTTTTCACAAAAGTATCGGCTTAACTTCTTAACTCCTCTAACTCCTGCAAGTTCAAAGATAGCTCTCTTCAAATCAGTACATTCGCACTTGAATATATAACACAGACAGTTCCCAAAATACCTATTCGCTAAGTATTATTTTTAGATATTTAAGGTACGTTTCACAAACATTTAGAAATATAAAACTTTCTCTCCTCCCACAAATCATCAGCCATTTTGACTTTTTAAATAAAATCCGAGGCAAAAAAATACATAATAGGCAAAAAGTCCCTACATTTGTAACTTGAAGCAAGTTGTCGTACAACGACCTGCCCAATACTTAACATACTAACTAACCACTAAATCCTATGTTGACTCAATTAATCAACGCACGCATCCTCACCCCCCAAGGATGGCTGAAAGACGGTTCCGTCCTGATACGGGACAACAAGATTCTGGAGGTGACCAATTGCGACTTAGCCGTCATCGGCGCACAGTTGGTCGATGTCAAAGGCATGTATGTCTTGCCCGGTGGCGTAGAGATCCATGCGCATGGCGGAGGAGGCCGCGACTTTATGGAGTGTACCGAAGATGCGTTCCGCACAGCCGTCAGCACCCACATGCGCTACGGCACTACCAGTATTTTTCCAACCCTATCTTCTTCAACGGTTCCCATGATCGAACAGGCTGCCGACACCTGCACCAGACTGATGCAAGAAAAAGACAGCCCCATCCTCGGACTGCACCTCGAAGGCCACTACCTGAACATGGCAATGGCAGGCGGACAGATGCCCGAAAACATCAAGAACCCCGATCCCAACGAATACATTCCCATTGTCGAACGATGGAATTGCATCAAGCGCTGGGATGCCGCCCCCGAACTGCCGGGTGCCATGCAGTTTGGCAAATACATTTCCGCCAAAGGCATCCTTGCCGCCGTGGCACACACGCAAGCCGAATTCGAAGACATACGTACCGCCTACGAAGCCGGCTACACCCATGCCACCCATTTCTACAATGCCATGCCGGGCTTCCACAAGCGCCGCGAGTATAAATACGAAGGCACCGTAGAGAGCATCTACCTGCTGGACGACATGACGGTCGAAGTCGTTGCCGACGGCATACACGTTCCTCCCACCATCCTTAGGTTGGTCTATAAGATAAAAGGTGTCGAACGTACCTGCCTCATTACCGATGCTTTGGCCTGCGCAGCCAGCGACAGCCACGAGGCGTTCGACCCGCGCGTCATCATCGAAGACGGCGTATGCAAACTGGCCGACCGTTCCGCACTGGCCGGTAGCATCGCCACCATGGATCGCCTGATACGCACCATGGTGCAGAAAGCCGATATTCCTTTGGCCGACGCAGTTCGCATGGCCTCCGAAACTCCGGCACGCATCATGGGTGTTTACGACCGCAAGGGTTCGTTGCAGAAAGGCAAAGACGCCGACATCATGGTCATGGACGACGATCTCAAGATCAGAGCCGTATGGTCGATGGGACGACTGATTCCCGAGACTGATACGATTTCTTAAGTTTTAAGTTTTAAGTTTTTGAGTTCTTAAGTTTTTAAGTTTTTGAGTTTTTAAGTTCTCAAGTTCTTGAGTTTTTGAGTTTTTGAGTTTGGAGTTTTTGAGTTGATGGGGTGGTGTTGCAGATTTGAATTTTGCACCATCGGCGACCGGTCAGCTGAAGGACTCCCTGAAAAAGATGATAACCATTTATAATATTCCAATTTTATGAAAACCAATCTTAGTTCTCAAATTACCCTCAACCGGGTTTCTCCCAGGTACTACAGACCTGAGAATGCATTCGAACGGTCAGTCCTCACCCGATTGGAAAAGATCCCGACTGACATTTACGAATCCCCCGAGGAAGGCGCCAATCAGATAGCCCTTGATATAGCGCAGATCATCCGCGACAAGCAAAAGGCCGGACGTTTCTGTGTGTTGGCACTGGCCGGAGGCAATTCTCCGCGCAATGTTTACTCTGCCCTGGTCCGCATGCACCGCGAAGAAGGGCTTAGCTTCCGCAACGTCATCGTATTCAACCTCTATGAATATTATCCCCTCGCCGAAAACGCCGTTAGCAGCAACCTCAATTCACTGAAAGAAATGCTGCTGAACCATGTCGATATCGACCCGCAAAATATATTCAGCCCCAACGGAAGCATTGCCAAAGACACCATCTTCGAGTATTGCCGCCTCTACGAGCAACGCATCGAGAGCTTCGGCGGCATCGATGTCGCCGTACTTGGCATCGGACGTGTGGGCAACATCGGCTTTAACGAACCGGGATCACGTCTCAACTCCACCACCCGACTGATACTGCTGGACAACGCTTCCCGCAACGAGGCTTCCAAAATGTTCGGAAACATCGAGAGTACCCCCATCAGCTCCATCACCATGGGCGTATCTACCATCCTTGGTGCCAAGAAGGTGTACCTGATGGCATGGGGCGAAGAAAAGGCCCAGATGATTCAGGAGTGTGTCGAAGGCAACATCACCGACACCATCCCCGCTTCGTACCTGCAGACCCACAACAACGCCCACGTCGCCATCGACCTGGCAGCCGCCGCCTACCTCACCCGCATTCAGCGCCCGTGGCTGGTCACTTCGTGCGAATGGAACGACAAGCTCATCCGCAGCGCCATTGTCTGGCTGTGCCAGCTCACCGGCAAACCCATCCTGAAGCTGACCAACAAAGACTACAACGAAAACGGCCTGAGCGAACTGCTGGCACTCTACGGCTCTGCCTACAATGTCAACATCAAGATATTCAACGACCTGCAGCACACCATCACCGGCTGGCCCGGCGGCAAACCCAATGCCGACGATACCTACCGGCCCGAGCGTGCCAACCCGTACCCGAAACGTGTCATCGTATTCTCTCCCCATCCCGACGACGACGTCATCTCCATGGGTGGCACCATCCGCCGTCTGGTCGAGCAGAAGCACGATGTCCACATCGCTTACGAAACCTCCGGCAACATTGCCGTCGGCGACGAAGAAGTGATCCGCTTCCTGCATTTCATCAACGGCTTCAACCAGATCTTCAACAACAGCGAAGACCAGGTCATCAACGAGAAATACGCCGAAATCCGCAAATACCTGCGCGAGAAGCAGGATGGCGACATGGACACGCGCGACATCCTGACCATCAAGGGACTGATTCGTCGGGGCGAAGCCCGTACAGCCTGTACGTACAACAACATTCCCCTCGACCACTGCCACTTCCTCGACCTGCCCTTCTACGAGACAGGTAAAATCCAGAAAAACCCCATCAGCGAAGCCGATGTCGAAATCGTACGCAACCTGATGCGCGAAGTGAAGCCCCACCAGATTTTTGTTGCCGGCGACCTTGCCGACCCGCACGGCACACACCGTGTCTGCACCGACGCCGTCTTTGCTGCCATCGACCTCGAGAAGGAAGAAGGTGCCGAATGGCTGAAGGACTGCCGCATCTGGATGTACCGCGGAGCATGGGCCGAGTGGGAAATCGAAAACATCGAGATGGCCGTTCCCATCAGTCCCGAGGAACTGCGCGCCAAGCGCAACTCCATCCTCAAGCATCAATCGCAGATGGAGAGTGCCCCCTTCCTCGGCAACGACGAACGCCTGTTCTGGCAACGCAGCGAAGACCGCAACCGGGCTACCGCCAACCTGTACAACAAGTTGGGCCTGGCCAGCTACGAAGCCATGGAGGCTTTCGTCGAATACATTCCTTTATAAAGGAGAGTGTGCCAAAGCCAAAAGTGGCTGACCTTTTGTTATTTTGTCATTCTGAGCAAAGCGAAGAATCTCGAAAGCAGTTATTCATGTATCAAGATCCTTCACTTCGTTCAGGATGACATTACATAATGAATATACTTTCCCATTTTGACACACCCTCCTTTCCTGCCACTTTATTACAAATATTTTCCCGATGAAGAAATTCGCGTTTTCTTTTCTCCTTTGCTTAGCAACCATTGGCCTGTATGCCCAGGACATCGAACGCAATGTCGAAGAACGGCTG
>CABROZ010000003.1 GCA_902472795.1 uncultured Bacteroides sp.
CGGCTCGCGAGCCGTACAAGTGTTGCTCGCGAGCCGTGCAAGTGTCCCACAAACCAGTCTCTCACCCCCCTCAGGAAGCTATTCTACGGGGGTCAGCTCGCCCGTCACGGAGTCGATGATGTAACCCGACACACGAATGTCGTGCGGGATGAGCGGATGGTGCAGGATGGCATCCACCGTTTCGCGCACAGACTTCTCGGTGTCACCAAAACCGTAAAGCCACGACTCGAAGTCCACGCCGCAGAAGCGTATCATGTCGATGGTCTCCTGATGGATGCCCCGGGCCTTCATGTGCTCGATCATCTGCTCGCTGCTCATGTGGCACGCGCCGCAGTCCGAGTGGGCAATCACCATCACCTCCGTCACGCCCAGCTCGTAGATGGCTACCAGCAGGCTTCGGATCACACTGCCGAAGGGGTGCGAGATGATGCCTCCCGCATTCTTAATCATTTTCACATCACCGTTCTTGATGCCCAAGGCCGCCGGCAGCAACTCCGTCAGCCGGGTATCCATACACGACAGGATGGCAATCTTCTTGTCGGGATATTTCGTCGTGATGTACTTCTCGTATCCCTTGTCGGCCACAAACTGCTTGTTGAATTTCAGAATTTCGTCTATCATAATTTCAGTTGTTTAAGAATTCATTCATCTTCACACCGCAACGCACAGTCGTCCGCCCGTGCGCCGCACGAACAAAAGTAAAAAAACTCCGTGAAACTCTGTGTACTCTGTGGTGAATAAAGTACCTTTGAGCCCACAATTCTTTAAATCCTCCGATTATGGCCAAAGAGAAAACCGTCTATGTATGCAGCAACTGCGGACAGGAATCGCCCAAATGGCAGGGCAAATGCCCCGCGTGCGGACAGTGGAATACCTTCGTCGAAGAAATCGTGCGCAAGGAACCCGCCAACAAGCGCCCCGTTTCGGGCATCGAGACCGTCAAGTCCAAGCCCGTCACCTTAGACGAGATTGAAGCGGCCGACGAACCCCGCATCGACCTGCACGACGCCGAACTGAACCGCGTACTGGGAGGCGGACTGGTGCAAGGCTCGCTGGTGCTGATAGGCGGAGAGCCGGGCATCGGCAAATCGACATTGGTGCTGCAAACCGTCCTGCGGATGCCGGAGAAACGCATCCTCTACATCTCGGGCGAGGAAAGCGCGCGACAACTGAAGCTGCGTGCCGAACGGCTGACGAAACAGTCGTCGGACTGCCTCATCGTGTGCGAGACGTCGCTCGAACAGATCTACGTCCACATCAAGAACACACGCCCCGACTTAGTCATCATCGACTCCATACAGACTATTTCGACCGAAACGCTGGAATCCTCGCCGGGCAGCATCGCCCAAGTGCGCGAGTGTGCCGCCAGCATCCTGCGCTTCGCCAAGGAGACGCATACGGCAGTCATCCTGATCGGTCACATCAACAAGGAAGGCAGCATCGCGGGTCCCAAAGTGCTGGAGCACATTGTCGATACCGTCCTTCAGTTCGAGGGCGACCAGCACTACATGTACCGCATCCTGCGCAGCATCAAGAACCGCTTCGGCAGTACCGCCGAGCTGGGCATCTACGAAATGCGCCAGGACGGTCTGCGCCAGGTGAGCAACCCCTCCGAACTGCTGCTGAGTCAGGATCACGAAGGCATGAGTGGTGTGGCCATCGCCTCGGCCATCGAAGGCGTACGTCCCTTCCTCATTGAGACACAGGCATTGGTCAGCTCCGCCGTTTACGGCAATCCGCAACGCTCGGCCACGGGCTTCGACATCCGCCGCATGAACATGCTGCTGGCCGTGCTCGAAAAGCGTGTAGGCTTCAAGCTGGCGCAGAAAGACGTTTTCCTCAACATTGCGGGCGGCCTCAAGGTGAACGACCCGGCCATCGACCTGGCTGTCATCAGCGCCATCCTCTCCAGCAACATGGATGCGGAGATTGAGCCGGGCGTCTGCATGGCAGGCGAGATAGGCCTCTCGGGCGAAATCCGTCCCGTGAACCGCATCGAGCAGCGCATCGGCGAGGCCGAAAAGTTAGGTTTCAAACGTTTCCTCCTGCCCAAGTACAACCTGCAGGGGCTGAACACGAAGAAACTGAGCATCGAACTGGTGCCGGTGAGGAAGGTGGAAGAAGCATTCAGAACTCTATTTGGATAAGTACCTATGACATACGAATATAACATCAGAGTGCTACCCGAAGTAGCCGCTAACGAACAGCAATTGAAAGCCTACCTCGTACACGAGAAAGGCCTTGACGAGAAAACCCTCAATGCCACCCGCATCCTGAAGCGGAGCATCGACGCCCGCCAGCGGACGGTGTTTGTCAACCTCACCGTACGTGCCTACGTCAACGAAGTGCCCAAAGACGACGAATATCGGCACACCGTATATAATAATGTAGAAGGCCACCCCCAAGTCATCGTCGTAGGTGCCGGCCCCGGCGGACTATTCGCCGCCCTGCGCCTCATCGAACTGGGACTGCGCCCCATCGTGGTAGAGCGCGGCAAGGACGTACGCGAACGCAAGAAAGACCTCGCCCAGATAAGCCGCACGCAGGCCGTAAACCCTGAGTCGAACTACAGCTTCGGCGAAGGCGGCGCAGGTGCCTACTCCGACGGCAAACTATATACCCGCAGCAAGAAGCGCGGCAACGTGGACAAGATACTCAACGTCTTCTGCCAGCACGGCGCATCCACCTCCATTCTGGTGGACGCCCACCCGCACATCGGCACCGACAAGCTGCCCCGCGTCATCGAGAACATGCGCAACACCATCCTACAGTGCGGTGGCGAAGTTCACTTCCAGACCCGTATGGATGCCCTGCTCATCGAAGGCGACGAAGTAAAGGGCATCGAAACCAACACGGGACAGACCTTCCTCGGTCCCGTCATCCTGGCTACCGGCCACTCTGCCCGCGACGTCTATCGCTGGCTGGCCGCCAACAACGTAGAGATAGAGGCCAAGGGCATCGCCATAGGTGTGCGACTGGAGCATCCCGCCCACCTCATCGACCAGATACAGTATCACAACAAAAACGGACGCGGCAAGTATCTGCCCGCAGCCGAGTACAGCTTTGTCACGCAGGTCGAAGGCCGTGGCGTTTACAGCTGCTGCATGTGCCCCGGCGGCTTCATCGTACCCGCAGCCAGCGGTCCCGAACAGATTGTGGTGAACGGCATGAGTCCCAGCAACCGCGGCTCGCGCTGGAGCAACAGCGGAATGGTGGTGGAAATCAGACCGGAAGACTTGGAGAATGAAGAATTAGGAATGAAGAATGAAGAATTACTACAGACTGGCAAAGGAGCCTCTTCACTGAACATGCTTTTCCTGCAGGAACACCTTGAACGCCTCTGCTGGCAGCAGGGCAACCGCCATCAGACGGCACCAGCCCAGCGCATGGCCGACTTCGTGAACCGCCGCCTCAGTGCCGACCTGCCCGAGTCGTCGTATGCTCCCGGGCTGATAGCTTCGCCCCTGCACTTCTGGTTGCCTCCGTTCATCGCCGGCCGCTTAGCCAAAGGCTTCCAGCAGTTTGGCCGCAACGCCCGCGGCTTCCTGACCAACGAAGCCGTAATGATAGCCGTCGAAACCCGTACATCGGCCCCCGTACGCATTGTACGCGACCGCGACACCCTGCAACACGTCCGCCTTCGCGGCCTCTTCCCCTGCGGCGAAGGAGCCGGTTATGCAGGCGGCATCGTCTCGGCCGGAGTAGATGGGGAACGGTGTGCCGAGGCGGCAGCACGGTATTGCGGAGTGCTGTAAGTCCGGATGCCGTCGCCAAAAAGACTGCATAAAAAATATCCGCAACTGCCTTTCACAAAGGCCGAAGCAAGGTAAGGACAAGTTGTCACCTTTCCGGGATTTTGCAGGGAGTTGCGGATATTCTTTATCCGGGAGGGAAGTGCTTATTTAGTTTCTTCTCCTTCGGCAGGAGCAGAAGAAGGAGCCTGTGTCTGCGAAGCAGCCGGTTTTTCGCCACCTACGTTCACCGTGACATTGATGGAAGAGGGCTGTTGCTGGTAAGGCATACGGTTCTTCGGGTCGGGACCGTATTGGTTGGGACCTACCGTACCATCGGCGAACAACATGTACAGAGCTAAAATGATGTTGATAAGCGGAACAATACTCAGCAAGATAAACCATCCGGACTTGTCAACGTCGTGCAGGCGTTTCACACCCTGCGCCAGGCCGAACCATACATCGGCAATGAGGACAACGATACCAATCAGCACACCAAAGCCAAAACCGCCGGCCGAATTGGAAGCCGCACCCAAAAACATGGTTCCTACACCCAGTGCCATAGCTATTCCACTACAAATTGAAGCAATCACGGCAGACAGAAAATACTCGATTCTGCGAATACGTCCGTCGAAAGAGAAAGGAGCTTTAAACATAATGATATTAAATTTAAGTGAATAATGAAATATATGTTCTAATTGTCATTATCAACAAAGGTTGAACAAAAATACAAAAAAAGTAGAAAAAACAAACATTTCAGCTGACTTTTTTGCACAGTATCGAAAAAGCTGCAACTTTGGGCGAAGAATTGCTGTCAGACTGCCGTTTACGATTTCCGCCTTTCGTTTTGGAGCTTTCCGCAAAAATGACGTTCTTTGCGGACGTATCAACCATCAATCCAAAAGTATGCCCTCGCCCGAAATCGCCATTATCGACCCGAACACGCTGAGCAGCTTAGGCCTGTCCGACCTGCTTGAAGAGCTCATACCGGGTGCAGTCATCCGCATGTTTCCCTCGTTTGCCGCCTTCGCGGACGACACGCCCGACATGTACGCACACTACTTCGTTTCGGCGCAGGTTTACTTCGAGCACACGGCTTTTTTCCTGCCGCGGCGCCCCAAAACCATTGTACTGGCAGCGGGCGAAGGTAACCCGCAACTGGCCGGCGTGCTGACACTGAACATCTGCCAGCCCGAGAAGGACCTTGTACGAAGCATCGTACACCTGCACGGCCACGGACACAAACACGGGCATCCCGGCAAGCTGCCCGCACCCGCCATGCCCGTCGGAGAGAAACCCGCCAACATGCCCGCCGGTCACGAACTGACGGCGCGCGAAATCGAAGTACTGGTACTGGTGGTAAAAGGCCTCATCAACAAAGAGATAGCCGACCGGCTGAACATCAGTCTGACCACCGTCATCAGCCACCGCAAGAACATCACCGAGAAGCTGGGCATCAAGTCCGTCTCGGGGCTTACCATCTATGCCGTGATGCACGGCTATGTGGAAGCCGACGCCATCTGACTTGCCCCGATTTCCTCATAAGTGAGGATTGCACGTTCCACCGATTTGCCTTTACTTTGCGGCCTGAATAGACAATATATCAGCTCATGAAGAAAATCATCCTGAACGTACTGGCGTTGCTGGCCATCGGAGCAACGCAGACAGTCCGCGGAGAAGAAGTTCCACAGGACACCACCAAAGTGGTCGATATCGAAGAAGTAGTAGTCATCGCCACACCGAAAGAGAACAGCCGGCTGCGCCAACAGGCCCTCTCGGCCACATCGCTGTCACAGGCCGACATGCGCAACAACGCCGTGCAGTCGGTCAAGAACCTGTCGGCCCTTGTGCCTAACCTGTTCATCCCCGACTACGGTTCGAAACTGACTACTTCGGTCTATGTGCGTGGCATCGGTTCGCGTATCAACACGCCCGCCGTCGGACTGTACGTGGACAACATTCCCTTCATCGACAAGTCGGCCTTCGACTTCAACTACTCCGACATCGAACGCATCGACGTGATGCGCGGCCCGCAGGGCACCCTGTACGGACGCAACACGATGGGCGGACTAATACGTGTCTTCACCAAGTCGCCCTTCACCTATCAGGGCACCGACCTCACGCTGAGCGCCGCCACCTACAACAACTACAAGGCCAGCGTCAGCCACTACCACCGCATCAGCCAGCAGTTTGCCTTCTCGGCCAACTTCTTCTACGAACACAAAGGCGGGTTCTTCAAGAACGCAGCACTCAATAACGAACGGGTGGACAAGGACGACGAGTTCGGCGGACGCCTGCGCGCCATCTTGCTGCCCAACGAGAACCTGAAACTGGACTTCACCCTGAACTACGAATACACCCATCAGGGCGGATATCCCTACGAATATACCGGTGTGACCGAAGGCGAGGAAGACCGTGCCGACTACATCGGCCGCATCGCCTACAACCACCGGAGCGGCTACAAACGTAACTTGCTGAACGGCGGTCTGAACCTGGAGCACCAGGCCGACAACTTTGTGCTGAGCAGCGTGACGGGCTTCCAGCTGCTCGACGACCACATGGATCTGGATCAGGACTTCACCGAACAGAACATCTACACCATGATGCAAAAGCAGAACTCGAAGACGCTGAGCGAAGAATTGGTACTGAAGTCAAAGCCCGGCCGCCGCTGGCAATGGACAACGGGAGCCAGTGCCTTCTACCAATGGCTGCACACCGATGCCCCCGTCACCTTCCAGAGCGACGGCATGGCATGGCTGAACAGCATGACCAACGACAATGCTAACCGCTACCTGCCCACCATTTCGCAAGGTCCCATGACCATGCAATTCGTGTTCAGCGACGTGATTGGCGGCAGCACATTGCCCATCAGCGGCGTGTTCGACACACCCGTGCTGAACGCCGCCCTCTTCCACCAGTCCACCTTCAACGACCTCTTCGGCGCCGAGGGTCTCTCGCTCACACTGGGTCTGCGCATGGACTACGAACGTCTGAAGCTGGACTACAACACCGGTTGCACCTATTCGCACACCTACTCGCTCAGCGGCAAGCTGACACCGGGCGACCGCGTCATCCCCATGGTGCCCGAAACCCGCTTCGACCAGAGCCTCA
Organism: uncultured Bacteroides sp.; assembly: GCA_902472795.1. Taxonomy (GTDB): domain Bacteria; phylum Bacteroidota; class Bacteroidia; order Bacteroidales; family Bacteroidaceae; genus Bacteroides. The sequence continues at coordinate 6,843 of CABROZ010000003.1, forward strand.
GCTACCGCGGCAAACTGAACCACGACTACATCCAGCTGCTTCCTAAAGTAGCCCTGCAATACGACTTCGACCGCCGCAACAACATTTACGCCAGCGTTTCCAAAGGCTACCGCTCGGGCGGCTACAACATACAGATGTTCAGCGACCTGCTGCAGACCGACATGCGCAGCGCCAACATGGGCGACGTGGCATCGGCCACCATCCCCGTCATCGAAGGCGTGGGCATGATAGACGACGCCACCAAACAGAAGATCATCGGCATGCTGAACGGCATGGCACAGAAAGCCGAAACCGACGTACGACAAGCCACCCTCTACCGCCCCGAATATTCGTGGAACTACGAAGTAGGTACCCACCTCACCCTGCTCGACGGACGCTTGCAGACCGACCTTGCCGCCTTCTACATGGACACGCGCGACCAGCAGATTTCGCGCTTCGCCGCCAGCGGACTGGGACGCATCACCGTGAATGCCGGAAAAAGCCGGAGCATGGGAGCCGAAGCAGCCCTGCGCGCCCAGCTGACCAACGACCTGACGCTGAACGGCAGCTACGGCTACACCTACGCCACATTCACCGACTACGTCGTGAGCGACGAAGTGAACTACAACGGCCGCTACGTGCCCTTCGTGCCCAAGCACACGTTCAACATCGGTGCCCAATACATCGTCGGTCTGAAGAAAGGTGCCTGGTTGGACAACATCACCCTGAATGCCCACTACAAAGCTGCCGGACGCATCTACTGGACTGAAGAAAACAACGCCAGTCAGGCCCTGTACGGCACCCTGAACGGCCGCATCAGCCTGAACAAAGGCAACGGACAGATAGCCCTGTGGGTGAACAATGCGCTGAACACCCGCTACCAGGCCTTCTGGTTCGAGACCATGAGCCGCGGCTTCGCCCAGATGGGACGCCCCGTACAGATAGGCATCGACCTGCGCTGCCGTTTCTGAAAAATAAACATTTCATAGATTCCCGCCTGTCGTCGTTACCCCCATCCGGGCTTGCGGCTGCAGGCGGGAATCTGTGTTTTCTGCCCGCCGTCCACCTGCGCCACATCTACCCTTTTCAAGCCACTTGCAAACCGTTTGAGCAACACAAGTGTGGCTCGTGAGCCGTACAAGTGTCTCTCACGAGCCACACAAGTGTTCTACAAACCGGGCACAACAGAGCTGCGCAGTTTGCGGGAATAACAAACAGATTATCAGAAGATTAAAACAGAAAAGTACTCAAAAAGCGAGCATCCGAAACGAGGCCTCGGCTACTCGTTCACCGCTCCGCAATGCGGGCATACACCTTTGTGCATCATCTTGCCTCCGCAGTTGCCGCAACGGTAGCGGTCGGCACGCAGTGAGAGCCGTAACCGGCGTACAAATATCCAGACAAAGACAGCCAGAAACAGATAGCCCACATAGATGTGCGTAGTCAGGATGAAGAAGAAATAGCAGAAGATACAGCACGAAGCCAACCCCAACAGATAGCATACGGCAGCTGCTGGCGAAAGCTGGCGGAAAAGGTCGTCGAGCACGGCCAGCAACACGATGAGGAACAGCCAGATGCTGGTGAGGAACACCGACAACACGAACGGCACTTTGAAGGGCGACAACGTCGGATTGTAATAGAAGTGTTCCCACGTTGCGGGCACAAAAACCTGCATCGACTCGTAAATCGTGGCACTGAAGGCCATCAGCAGGCAGAGCAACAACGGATATACACTGTCGATATCGTCGAAGTAGACCAGTTTCAGCTGTTTCTTGCGGAATGCCCGGAACAGCCACACGGCTACGAACAGCGCAAATACGATGACGAAGTAGGATGCATGCGTGTCGCTAAACAGGTAGATGGCCTGCGAAATGCTGTCGGTAGGCGCAAAGGCACGCTTCATGTCGCTTTGGCGTAACCATCCCTGCACCTCTTGCGTGTGAGCCAGCTTCACCCATACCGAGTCCACCGAGTCGGCCGGATGAATGGCAAACTCGGCCACTACCACACGGTCGCCCTTGTGGAGCGTCTTGTAACTGTCCTTCACCGGCAGGCAGGCCAGCTCCACCGAATCAGTCCGAAGCTCCAGATTGGTGTTCCACGCATAATTGTACTTGTACAGGCATGCCAGCGAATCGCGCTGACGTCCCGTCAGTTCCTCCGAATCGAGCGCAATGCGCGGATAGTGGCAGGAAGATAGAGAGAGAAGGAAGAATAAAAAAAATATATACCCAATCCGGGTACACAAAGAATGGGAAAGGACGCACAAAGTTTCGCCGACCTTTTTCAGGCCACCTGTCAGTATGCTCTTCAGTATGCGTTCTCCCTTTACAAATTCTTCATTCCTCATGCTTCATTCTTTCTTTCAATACATTTTCATTGGCCGTTCTCACTCTCCCCTCTCTTTGGAAGTGGGGCCGGAAGCCAGGCTTACTTTCATCTGACACCGTTTGCAGTCAAACTCCAACCGGAAGCGGCGTCCGTCGGTTCCCACCAGATAGTAGGGTTCGCGATAGGGCGAACGACCGTGCTGATGCGTGGGACACCAGCCCATGCTGTAGCGCAGACAGTGCTTGCAGAACATCAGCACAGCCTCGGGCACCGACTGTTTCTCGAACGCCGGGTCAATGGACTGTAGTCCGTGTTCCTGGTAAAAGCTTTGAGCAGCGGCATTCATCACGTTGCCCAGATATGTCAGCGAAGTGGCCGGAAAACGGTGAGTGGTAGGTTTCCACATCGCCAGCTCGCGACGGTAACCTGCGCGGCGTACGGCTGTCAGCCGCTCCACCACCTGACGGCGCCAGTCGGTCAGCACCGACGAGGGAATGAACCAGTTGTCCGACAAACGCAGCGCAATATCGGGCGCACCCGTCTTCTTGTCCGTTGCCACTTCGAAGGGGCTATTGCCCAGCTTGGACAGCTGTGTGCGCAGGTTGTCGGCCTGCGGGGTACGTGCCGGCTGCTTGTCGCTGGCAAATCCCAGGGTAACATGATAGCCGTCTTCGTCGGTCGCCGTCAGGGCAAATCCCCAAGGCGTATCGGCCAATTCCCAGCCAAGAGCGATTTTCCGTTCGGCCGACTTGCGTCCCAACAGCCGTTCAAAATCCTGGTCATAGTTGCGGAAGAGCGGCGTGCGCGGACGTATGCGGGGCATTTCGCCCGCCGGATACAGTTTATTGCCGTCCACACGGTTGATGCGGAATCCCTGCAGACGCCCCTGTTCGTCCAGATAGCAAACGCCGTCGCCGTTGTGGAAAGGCTTGACGCCTGCCACGCTGATCCAGCCGCCGCGCTGTTCCTTCATTGTTCCCATCGCCTCGCCCAGCGACTTGGGGGTATCGAACGAGGCGATGTCGCGCTCGCGTCCTTGCAGAAAGTAGTGGGTAAATCCGCGGCTGAAGCTCTTGTCCAGACGGGGAGTAAACGTATAATGACACCGGCCCGACGAAGCACGTGCATACTCCGGACGGCGTGCCAGGATTTCGTCCAGCTTCTGCCGATAGGCTGCGGTGACGTTCTTTACGTAGGTCACGTCCTTCAACCGGCCTTCGATTTTCAACGAAGTGGCACCTGCATCCAACAGTTGCTCCAACAGTTCGCTTTGGTTCAGGTCCTTCAGCGACAGGAGGTGCTTGTCACGAACAATCACCTTTCCGTCGGCATCGACCAGGCTGAAAGGCAGACGACAGAACTGTGCGCACTCGCCTCTGTTGGCACTGCGTCCGAAGCAGGCCTGGCTGACATAGCACTGTCCACTGTAGCTAACGCACAGCGCACCGTGTACGAATACTTCCAATGGCACGTCGGGACAAGCACGGTGAATACCTTCAATCTCGTGCAGCGACAGTTCGCGCGCCAATACCACCTGTTTGAAACCGGCATCGGCCAGGAAGCGTACTTTCTCGGGGGTGCGGTTGTCCATCTGCGTACTGGCATGGAGCGGAATGGGTGGCAGGTTGAGCCGCGTGATGCCCATATCCTGCACAATCAGTGCATCTACACCGATGCGGTACAGGGCATCGATCATGCGTTCTGTTTCCTCCAGTTCCTCGTCCTTCAGGATGGTGTTCACCGTCACGTAGATGCGTACACCATACAGGTGGGCGTAGTCCGTCAGAGCTGCAATGTCTTCCAGCGAATTGACGGCAGCAGCCCTCGCACCGAACTTGGGCGCGCCGATATAGACAGCATCTGCTCCATGGTTTACGGCTTCTATCCCGCATTCCAGATTCTTGGCGGGAGCCAGCAGTTCGATTTTCCGTTGTCTGATCATTCTATTTCGTTGATGTTATACGGAGTTTCCTGATATACAAAGTAATTCAGCCAGTTGGAGAACAGCAGATTGGCATGAGCACGCCAACGCACGCGGACACCTTTTTCGGGATCGTCGTCCACATAGTAATTGCGGGGCATCTCTATGGGCAGGCCTTTGGCCAGGTCGCGGCGATATTCAGTATCCAGGGTCAGCGGGGAATATTCGGAATGTCCGGTAACAAAGAACTCACGACCTCCGCGTGCCATCACCAAGTGTACGCCGGCATCCTCCGATTCGGAGAGCAGTGTCAGTTCGGGCACCTTCAGAATGTCTTCCTTGCGGACTTCGGTATGGCGGCTGTGGGGCACGTAGAACATATCATCGAATCCGCGGAAGATGGGATGGAGCGGTTGCAGCGGCCGATGGGCAAAGATGCCGAACATCTTCTTGTCCAACGGATATTTGGGCACGCCATAGTGGTGATAAAGTCCGGCTTGCGCGGCCCAGCAGATATACAAAGTCGAAGTGACATGCGTGCGTGCCCAGTCGAAAATGTCGGTAATCTCGTCCCAGTAAGTCACTTCCTCGAAGTCCATTTGCTCGACCGGCGCACCGGTGATAATCATGCCGTCGAACTTCTCGGCACGCATTTTCTCGAAGTCGGTATAGAACGCCTTCATGTGTTCGATGGGGGTGTTCTTCGAAGTGTGACTCTTTATTTTCATGAATTGTATCTCCACCTGCAACGGGGTGTTCGAGAGGAGTCGAATCAAGTCTGTTTCGGTGGTTATTTTCAGCGGCATCAGGTTCAGAATGACGATGCGCAACGGGCGGATGTCCTGCTGGGTGGCACGGGAGGTATCGATGACGAAAATGTTCTCCTCCTTCAGCAACTCGATGGCAGGCAGCTTATCGGGTAAATTTAATGGCATAACGTATTGATTTTCTTTAATCGGCAAAGGTAACGTTTTTCGCTGAAAAGGGACGAATTTTACCCCCGCTTTTTAAGCCCCAGATACGTTCCGAGACGCCCGACAGGCCTTATCAGATGCGTCTGACCCGGTGGCCATAGACCACAATCACCACAAAGCACACCAACGGCAGCACAAACGACAGGTTGACGGCGGGCATGCCCAACAGTTCCTTGCAGTCGATGATGGCGGCCTGCAGCGGCGGCAGAACCGAACCGCCCAAAATGGCCATGATCAGCCCGGCGGCACCGAACTTGGCATCGTCGCCCAAGCCGTTCAGGGCTATGCCGTAAATGGTGGGGAACATCAGTGACATGCAGGCCGATACACCCACCAGGCAATACAATCCGAGGATATTTTGCAGGAACATGACGCCAAGAATCAGGAAACAGGCTACCAGCGCAAGCACCTTCAGCAAGGTGCCCGGATTGAGAAACTTCAGCATAAAGGTGCAGATGAAACGACTGATGCAGAAGAGCACCATTGCCACGATGTTGTACTTTTGCGAAAGCACTTCGGCAGCCTGTTCTTCCATGCCCTGCGACATGAAAAGGCGTGTACCGTACTGGATGATGAACGTCCAGCACATGATCTGCGCGCCAACGTAGAAGAACTGTGCCACCACGCCTTCGCGATAGTGACGGATGGAGAAAATGCGCTTCAGCGTGGGCAGGAAGTCGATGGAGTGAGTACGGTCTGCATTATGGGGCATACGCACCGCGCTGAACACTAACAGTATCACCAGGATAAAGGCTCCGATGGCCAGATAGGGAGCTATGAGCACGGCCAGGTCGGCATCGCGCACCTGCTCGAACTCGGCTTGCGTCAGCTGGCTCCGCTCGACGGTGTCCATCGGGTTCAGACGGTTCTGTATGAAGTTCATCGCCACGAACATGCCCAGCAGCGACCCCATCGGATTGAAAGCCTGCGCCAAATTCAAGCGGCGAGTGGCGGTCTGCTCGGTACCCATCGACAGGATATACGGATTGCAACTCGTTTCGAGGAACGAAAGCCCGCAGGTCATGATGAAGTAGGCTATCAGGAAAGGATAATAATCGCCCGTCAGTTTGGCGGGAAAGAACAGAAACGCGCCCAGCGCATACAGCCCGAGCCCCAGCAACACACCGGCCTTGTACGTGAACCGCCGTATGAACATGGCAGCCGGGAAGGCCATGGCAAAGTATCCGCCATAGAAAGCCACCTGCACCAGCGCCCCGTCGGTGACGCTCATCCGGAATATCTTGGAGAAGGCTTTCACCATGGGATTGGTGATGTCGTTGGCAAAGCCCCACAGGGCAAAACAGGACGTTACCAGGATGAAGGGGACGAGATAACTGACGCCGTCTTTGCTGAGAATCGAATCTTTCGTTTTATGATTGTTCATGGTTGACAGATAGTTTTACACCGGCATCTTCGCGCCTGAGGCGTGCAGACGGGCAAAGAGGCAGGCACGGACTTCGGCGTGAACCTGCGAATTGCCCGCTTCGGGCGAAACGGAGACATGTACCGTATTTGCGCGCAAAGATACGACAATCAGAGCAATATCCTGCTACAACGTCCCGACTATTTTTCTGCTTTCCCAACACTCCCGACCGTCCGTCCGAACAACGCCTGCACCCCGTTTGTGGGACACTTGCACGGCTCGCGAGAGACACTTGCACGGCTCACGAGCCACACTTGCACGGCTCACGAGCAACACAAGTGTGGCTCAAACGCCCCTCTGCCACCCCCCTTTGGAGGCATCGGGAGCAAGAAGTAGGGAAGTCGTATGGTTTTCTCGTTTCTTTTTCGTAATTTTGTTCCCAATGTACAAGTCTGTTACCAGACAAAAGGAAATAGAAGAAAAGAAGATGAAAGTAATCGACCTGATAAACAGCACGCAGAAGACCGCCTTCTCGTTCGAGATACTGCCGCCACTGAAAGGCACGGGCATCGAGAAACTGTACGAGACCATCGACTTGCTGCGTGAATTCGACCCCAAATACATCAACATCACCACCCACCGCAGCGAATACGTCTACAAAGAACTGGGCAACGGACTGTTTCAGCGCAACCGCTTGCGCCGCCGCCCGGGCACCGTGGCCGTAGCTGCCGCCATACAGAACAAGTACAACATCACCGTCGTGCCCCACATCCTGTGCAGCGGATTCACGCAGGAAGACACGGAGTATCAGCTGCTCGACCTGCAATTCCTCGGCATCACCGACCTACTGGTGCTGCGCGGCGACAAGGCCAAGCACGAATCGGCGTTTGTTCCCGAACCGGGCGGACACACCCATGCCATCGAACTGCAACAGCAGATCAACAACTTCAACAAAGGCATCTTCGTCGATGGGTCGGAGATGAAAATCACCCGCACGCCCTTCTCGTACGGCGTAGCCTGCTACCCCGAGAAGCACGAAGAAGCCCCCAATCTTGAGACCGACCTGTACTGGCTGAAAAAGAAGATGGAGACCGGCGCCGAATATGCCGTCACCCAGCTCTTCTACGACAACCGCAAGTTCTTCAGCTTCGTCGAGCGCGCCCGCCGGGAGGGAATCACCATTCCCATCATCCCCGGCATCAAGCCCTTCAAGAAGCTGTCGCAGCTCAGCATGATACCCAAGACCTTCAAGGTGGACCTGCCCGAAGAGCTGACCCACGAACTGCTGAAGTGCACCAACGACGACGAGGCACGCCACGTGGGCATCGAGTGGTGCGTCAAGCAATGCCGCGAACTCATCGACCACGGAGTGCCCAGCCTGCACTTCTACTCGATAGGAGCTGCCGACAGCATCCGCGAAGTAGCCAGACAGATTTATTAATAAATGAAGAACGAAGCATGAAGAATGAAGAATCTGGAATCCATCCATAAGGGGGAGACTGAAATGACATGCTTCATTCACCAAAACGAAATTAAATAACGTGTTCAGTTTCAACGACATCATCGGACAAGAGCAGGTAAAACGACGCCTGATACAGGAAGTGCAGGAAGGACGCATCGCCCACGCACAGCTCTTCTGCGGCCCCGTAGGCAGCGGCAAACTGCCCCTCGCCCTGGCCTATGCACGCTACCTGTGCTGCCCCCACCGCACCGCCACCGACGCCTGCGGCACCTGCCCTTCGTGCGTGAAGTGGGAAAAACTGGTACACCCCGACGTCCACTTCATCTTCCCCATCGTCAACAAGGCCAAGAGCCCCAAGGTGTCCGTCTGCAATGACTTTCTGCCCCAATGGAGGCAGCAGCTCATCGCCAATCCCTACTTCTACCTCAGCCACTGGCTGGACGACATGGATGCCGAAAACAAGCAGGCGCAGATTTTCACACAGGAGAGCGAGGAAATCATCCGCAAGCTCAGCCTGAAGTCGAGCGAGGGAGGCTACAAGGTGACCATCGTCTGGATGGCCGAAAAGATGAACGAAGCCTGTGCCAACAAGCTGCTCAAGCTGTTCGAAGAGCCGCCCGCACAGACCGTATTTCTGCTCATCACCGAAACGCCGGACATGATACTGCCCACCATACAAAGCCGCACGCAGCGCATCAACATTCCCCGCATCAGCGAGGCCGACATCGCCGCTGCCCTGCAAGGCAAGTACGGCGTGCAACCCGTCGATAGCGAAAAGATAGCCCACCTGGCCGGTGGCGATTTCATCAAGGCACTCGAAGCCATCCAACTGAACGAAGAAAACGAACTATTTTTCAACTGGTTCGTCAGCCTGATGCGGCTGTCCTACCAGCGCAAGATACGCGAGATGAAGCAATGGAGCGAGCAACTCGCCTCCATCGGCCGCGAACGTCAGAAAAGTTTCCTGGACTACTGCCAGCGCATGATACGCGAAAACTTCATCTACAACTTCCACCGCCCGGAAATGAACTACATGACCCGGCAGGAAGAGAACTTCTCGACACGCTTCGCCCCCTTCGTCAACGAGCGCAACGTCATGGGCATCGTTCACGAACTGACCGAAGCACAGATACACATCGAGCAGAACGTCAACCCGCGCATGGTCTTCTTCGACTTCGCGCTGAAGATGATCGTCCTGCTGAAAACGGGATAAAGCAACAACCCACATACTTGACAACCTGAAAACTAACATTATATTCAACCAAAAGATATGAATGAATTCAAACTACATAACGGAAGCGGAAACCTCTGCTGCAAAAGCTGCGGCAGACAAGACAAGCAGCTGAACACCTACGACTGGCTGGCCGACATTCCCGGCAATGCCGAAGAAAGCGAGTACGTGGAAGTGCAGTTCAAGAACACCCGCAAAGGGTACTACCGCAACAGCAACAAAATCCCCCTCGAAAAGGGCGACATCGTAGCCGTAGAGGCCACTCCCGGTCACGACATCGGCGTCGTAACCCTGACCGGACGCCTCGTGCCCCTGCAGATGCGCAAAGCCAACCTCAAGTCCGAGGCCGACATCAAGCGCATCTACCGCAAGGCAAAGCCCGTGGACATGGAGAAGTACAACGAAGCCAAGAGCCGCGAGCACAGCACCATGATCCGTGCCCGCCAGATAGCCCTCGACCTGAAGCTGGAGATGAAGATAGGCGACGTCGAATACCAGGGCGACGGCAACAAAGCCATCTTCTACTACATAGCCGACGAACGTGTGGACTTCCGCCAGCTCATCAAAGTCCTGGCCGAAGTATTCCGCGTACGCATCGAGATGAAGCAAATCGGAGCCCGGCAGGAAGCCGGACGCATAGGCGGCATCGGTCCCTGCGGCCGCGAGCTGTGTTGCGCCACCTGGATGACAACCTTTGTCTCCGTATCGACCAGCGCCGCACGCTACCAGGACATCTCCCTCAACCCGCAGAAGCTGGCCGGACAGTGTGCCAAGCTGAAGTGCTGTCTGAACTACGAAGTGGACTGCTACGTAGAAGCCCAGAAGCGCCTGCCCTCGAAGGAAATCCAACTCGAAACCAAGGACGGCGTCTTCTACTTCTTCAAGGCCGACATTCTGAGCAATCAGATAACCTACTCCACCGACAAGAGCATCCCGGCCAACCTGGTAACCATCAGCAGCCGCCGTGCCTTCGAAGTGATTGGTATGAACAAACGAGGCATCAAGCCCGACAGCCTGCACGAAGAAGCCGCCCGAAGCGAAAACAAGAAAGCCACCGACCTGCTCGAGCAGGAAAGCCTGACCCGCTTCGACCGCAGCCGTAAGGGCAAGAACAGCAACGGAAACGAGACGAAAGAAGTCGCCGAGAACAACGGCGGCGGAAACTCGCGCAAGAAGAAGAAAAAAGGCAATGCCAACCGCCAGCCCGACAATGCCCAACAGGCTACCGCACCTGCCAAGCAACAGCCGGCACGCCCGCAGAACGCCGAGCAAGCCGAAGCAGTAGCCGCCAAACAAGCGGCCAAGCAGCCAAACAACGGTGAAGCCGGCGAAAACAACAAACGCCAATCGGGCGAAAACAAGCGCAAAGGCGGACGCAACAACCGTCCCAAACAACAACAGGACGCCACTGCCCAGCCACCACAGAGCAATGCCCCGCAAGGCGAAAAAGCACCCAAGGCCGAAAAGCAGTCCGCTGGCGGCGAACGCCCGCAGCAACAGCCCCGAAAGAACCAGCCGAAGGAGAAGAACCAGCAAGGCGAAAGAAAACAGCAAGGCGACAAGCCCCGCCAGGAAGCCAAACCCCAGCAGGAACCCAAACCACGGCAGGATGCCAAACCAACTCCACAAAACAATGAGCAACCGTCGCAAAACTAATCCGGCTGTCCTCAGCCGGGGGCTGTTGCTCCTGTTTGCCGCATGTGCAATCAGCGCATGCGACAAACAGACCGTCTATCACAACTTCCACTCCCTGCCCGGCGAAGGCTGGAACAAACAGGATACGGTTGTGTTCGATGTTGCCGTCTGCGATTCGCAAACGTACTACAGGCTCGACATTGAAATCAGGAACACCGCCCGTTACCCGTATCAGGACATCGGATTGGGACTGTGCTACTGCGGTCCCGGCATCAGCCGCACAACGACCGACAGCCTGCACTATATCCTGGCCGACCGCCAGGGACATTGGAAAGGAGAAGGCTGGGGCGGACTCTACCAAACGAGCTTTCCGGCAGGCACCGTCCGCATCGACAGCGCAGGCACCTATCACTTCCGGTTAGTCCACACCCTGCCCGACGAAACGCTGCAGGGCATCAACGACATCGGCATTCGCCTTGTCAGACAAGCCGGCGGTTCCTACCCGCATCAATCCGCAGAAAAATAAACAGCAGAATCGTAAAGCCCCACAACGACGAACCACCATAGCTGAAGAATGGCAAAGGGATGCCGATAACCGGCGTCAGCCCCAGCACCATGCCGATGTTGATAAAGAGGTGGAACAGGAATATGCTCAGCACCGAATAGCCATACACCCGCCCGAACGGCGACTGCTGCCGCTCGGCCAGCGCAATGAGCCGCAATATCAGCGCCAGAAACAGCAGCAGCACAAAGACGGAACCCACGAAGCCCTCTTCCTCGCCCACGGTACAGAAGATGAAGTCGGTATCCTGTTCGGGCACGTATTTCAGCTTCGTTTGCGTGCCGTTCAGGAATCCCTTACCCGCCAGGCCGCCCGAACCGATGGCAATCTTTGACTGGTTGACGTTGTATCCAGCGCCGGCCAGGTCTTCTTCCATGCCCAGCACCACCTTGATACGTACCTGCTGGTGCGGCTCCAGCACCTTGTTGAAGAAATAATCGCTGGAATACAGAAATCCGATGGAGCCCATCGCAAACAGTCCTATCAGCAGGTACGACCAGCGGCGCTCGCTCAGAAAAAGGTAGAACAAATAACCGATGGCAAGCGTACAAAGTCCCCACTGCACCCACACCAGATTGAAAGGAACCAGATATTCGGACACCACGAAAGCCAGCAGCATTCCCCCCACCGAACCGATAAGGATGTTACGCACCGGCTTCCAGCGCTTCTCGTACACCCACACCATACCTGCCGCAAACAGCATCACCATCTGCAACACGGCAAACTCGCCAATCGGCGTTGGCGTATCGGCTATGCAGACATCGGCAAAGCGGATGCCCACCACGAAATACAGAACCGCACAAATCCCCGAGAACAGTACCACGCCCGGCATTCCCTCGCGATAGAGCATCAGGAAGAAAGCCAGATAAACCAGCGCCGAACCCGTCTCGCGCTGCAGGATGATGAGTATCATCGGGAAAAGTATCAGGAAAGCCACCATCAGCACTTTCTTCCAGTTACGGAGCGTAAACGAATAGGCACTCATGTATTTGGCCAATGCCAGCGCCGTAGCAAACTTGGCAAACTCCGCCGGCTGCAGGCTGACCGGTCCCAGTATGAGCCACGAACGCGAACCTTTCGTATCGGGCGCTATGAAGATGGTGACGATAAGCAACAGCATCAGGCCTATATAAATAAGGTAAGCAAACATGTCGTACAGCGTATCGTCCAGCATCAGCAATACAAACCCCAACCCGAACGAACAGATAATCCAGACGAACTGCTTGCCTGCACGGGTCGAGAAATCCAGGAAGTCGCGGTCGCCGTAATCGTAGCTTGCTCCGCACACGCTGAACCAACCACATACAATCAGCAGCAGATAAATGATAATCGTCATCCAGTCAAGCGACTTCCAGATGCTGTCCCTCCTTGTTGCCAAATTCTCTATCATAGTCAAATCTTGAGTTTCTAAGTTCTTTTAAGATTTTAAGTTGCACTTATGCCTTTCTTCAACTTCTTATCACACTTCTCCCCCCTCTCCTCGGGAGAGGGGTCGGGAGTGAGGCCTGACCTCACCTACCGCTCTTCGTCGCCGTAGTAGATGACCCGATTGCTGAAGTCTTCTGCCAGCTTCTCGTTTTCGGGCGACAGCTTGCCGTGCAGGTACTGGTCCATCATCATGGCCCCAATCGGCACACCGAACGTGGCGCCAAAGCCACCGTTCTCCACATACACGGCAATGGCTATCTTCGGATTGTCCATCGGGGCAAAGCCCATAAAGACGGAGTGGTCTTTTCCGCGGTTCTGTGCCGTTCCCGTCTTTCCGCAAGCCTCCACTCCCGGCAGAATGGTGCCCACCATACGGCAGGTAGCGCTACCCGTACTGCCCGTGACGGCTGCCCGCATGCCCTTCACGATATCTTCGTAATACTTGCGGTCGATGCTCGTATAGCGGCGGGTGCGGTACAGGCTGTCCAGCTCGTTGTCCTGTATCTCCTTCACCACGTGGGGAGTAATGAAATAACCGCGGTTGGCAATCGTTGCTCCCAGATTGGCAATCTGCAAAGGTGTAGCCAGAATTTCACCCTGCCCGATGGCGATACTGATGATGGTCAGTCCGTTCCACGAGCCGCGATACAAACGGTCGTACGTGGTGGCGTTGGGGATGTAGCCACGTATTTCGCCTGGCAGGTCCGTGCCCAGCTTGTAACCGAAACCTTGCGAAACCATGTAGTCCTTCCAGACAGTCAAGGCTTTCTGAGGTGAACCGTACTTGCGGTCGCCTATCATGCGGAACAAGCCCCAGCAGAAGTACGAGTTGCACGAAGTGGCAATGGCCGGCACTAATGAAAGCGGCGAGGCATGTCCGTGGCAACCTACGTGCAGACTACCATAGCTGAAGCCGTGAGAACAGGGGAACAAGGTCGTTTCTCCATCTATGATACCTTCCTGCAGGAAGGTCAGCCCCTGTGTCGTCTTGAAAGTCGATCCGGGCGGATAGGCCCCCATAATGGCACGATTCAGCAAAGGCTTCCGCTTGTCGAGCTGAAGGATGCGGTGATTCTTTCCGCGCTGACGGCCAATCAGTATATGCGGATCGAACGAGGGCGACGACACCATGCAGAGAATCTCGCCCGTAGAGGGTTCGATGGCAACGATGGCACCGATCTTATGTTGCAACAGCCGTTCGCCCAGCATCTGCAAGTCGATGTCGATGCCCAGTGTAAGGTTCTTGCCGGGAATGGAAGGGCGGTCGAGCTGACCGTTCATGTAATGTCCCTGGATGCGGCCGTGGGCATCGCGAAGCAACACTTCCACGCCTTTTTCGCCACGCAGGTAGGTCTCGTAAGAACGCTCTATTCCCTGCTTGCCGATGTAGTCGCCACGAATGTAGTAATCGTCCTTCTCGATGTCGCGTTTGGATACTTCGCCGATGTCGCCCAGCACGTGCCCGGCAGAGTTGTAGGTGTATTGCCGGATGGTGCGCCGCTGTATGTAGAAGCCGGGGAACTTGAACAGCTTCTCCTGAAACACGCCACACTCCTCGGACGAGAGCTGCGTCATAAAGGTCTGATGGGTGTATTTCGAATATCCGGGGTTCATCCACCGGTTTTTCACATCCTTCATGCGCTGGTCGAACTGTTCGCGCGTAATGTTCAGGGCACGGCAGAAGTCGGCCGTATCGAGCTGTGCCACTTCGCGGGGGACGAAGGTAATGTCGTAAGCGGGCTGGTTGAAGACGAGCAACTTGCCGTTGCGGTCGTAGATGGCACCGCGCGAAGGATATTGCGTTTTGTTCAGGAAAGCATTGCTGTCGGCATTCTTCTTGTAGTCGTCGGTCATGATTTGCAGGTCGAACAGGCGCAGGATGTAGATAAGCACAATAATCACTGCCGCCAGGCCGATTACAAACTTCCGTTTTTCTAACTGATAGTCCTTCATTGAACGAATGGGTAAATGGATGATTGAGTAAATGTACGATCAGACCGACGGACTGCTACCGCTTTTTCCGTATGCCTTCGACCGCCATGACGCACGCCACTGTGAGCACACTGCTGGACAGGATGCGCAGCAACAACGTGCCCAAATGGGCAAACGAGAAGAACTCGATGGAGAGCAGCACGGCATGATGGGCCAGCACACTGAACGAGAGATACTTCAGAAAAGGCGAAATGCCCATGGTGCGGACGGCAGGCACAATGCTGTCAACCGTGTCGCGCGGCACGAACAGGCGCAACAGTACCGGACGCAGGAAGGCCAGAAAAACCGTTGCCGCAGCATTCATGCCCGGCGTGTCGGAAAAGATGTCGATGGCAAGCCCCAGAAAGAAAGCCCACAACATCAGCACGTTGCGCGAAGTATCCGACTCGAACTTCAGTATCAGATAGACGTACAGAAAGGGAGTGGCATACCCGGCGATATGCACATTGTTCAGTATCAGCACCTGCAACAGCAGCAAGCCAACGAACCATCCTATTTTATGCAGATAATTTTGTACCAATGGCGTATTAATTCGTTTCTTCTTCCTCTAATTTCTTTTGTTCCTCCTGACCGTTGCAGGCAATGACGCGTACGTCGCTCACCTTGCCGAAGTCGGTGGCCAGCTTGATTTTCAGCAGATAGGAAAGTCCGTCGTGCGAGTCGGACATATCGTCCACCGTACCCACCATAATGCCGGCCGGGAAGACGGCCGAATAGCCGCTTGTCACCACCGTGTCGCCCAGATTGAACTCGGCATGACGGGGCAGGTCCTTCAGATAGGCAAAGCGCGAGTCACCGCCTTCCCACTTCAAGTAGCCGAAGTATTCGCTGCCCACAATCTTGCAACTGATGCTGGACTTGCTGTTGAGCAACGGGATGACGAGCGAATAGTGAGGCGAGGTCTTATAGACGATGCCGACTACTCCGTTCGCATCGACCACTCCCATGTCGGGCCGGATGCCTGCCGATGCCCCCCGGTCGAGGGTGATGTAATTGTCGGCACGGTTCAGCGTGTTCTTGATAACCCGGGCCTTGAAGATGCGGTAATCGACCGTGTCCATCTGCTCCAGGCTGTAAAGGCGCGCCGAGTCCAGCCCCTTGTCGAGCAATGCCCTTTCGAGCTGCGCCACGCGCTGTTCGAGGAGCATGTTCCGGTCGAGCAGATCCTCGTTCACCGACTTGAGGTGGAAGTAGGAACTGACGCCTCCCGACAGCTCGTAAACCCGTCCTGCCACTTCGTTGGCCGAAGTGAAAAAGACGCTCTGCTGGTAGTGGTTGAAGCGGAACAATAAAACAAAACTGGCTACCTCCAACACAAGAAAGAGGAACCAGTAATTGTATTTGATAAGGAAGTTCAGTAGATTCCGCACGAGTTCTATACTTATTAATCATGAAGCATGGATAGTTGATAACCGGCAGATGCGTTATCAAATATCCATTCACTAATCCGTTTACAAATCACCGCATCAGGAACGAGAAGCGGTCAACGTTCTTCAACGCCACGCCCGTTCCCTTGGCTACGGCGTGCAAGGGGTCTTCGGCGATGTGGAAGGGGATGTTGATCTTGTCCGTCAGACGCTTGTCGAGTCCGCGAAGCAGGGCACCACCACCGGCCAGGTAAATGCCGTTGTGCACGATGTCGGCGTAGAGTTCGGGCGGCGTATTCTCGAGCGCGCTGAGGATGGCTGTCTCGATCTTCGAGATAGACTTCTCCAGACAGTGTGCCACCTCCTGATAGCAGACAGGCACCTCCATAGGCAGGGCCGTGATGCGGTTCGGGCCGTGTACAATGTAGTCCTCGGGAGCGTCCTCGCCCAGTTCGGTCAGGGCGGCGCCTACGTGTATCTTGATACGCTCGGCCATGCGTTCGCTGACCTTGACGTTGTGCTGGCGGCTCATGTACTCCTGAATGTCGGCTGTCAGGTCGTCGCCGGCAATGCGGATGGAGTTGTTCGACACGATGCCTCCGAGCGAGATGACGGCAATCTCGGTAGAGCCACCGCCTATATCGACAATCATGTTTCCTTCGGGAGCTTCCACGTCGATACCGATACCGATGGCTGCCGCCATGGGTTCGAATATGAGGTAAACGTCACGTCCGCCGGCGTGTTCGGCCGAGTCGCGTACGGCACGGAGTTCGACTTCGGTACTGCCCGAGGGAACGCCAATCACCATGCGGAGCGAAGGCGAGAACAGGCGGTTGCGGTTGTTCACCATCTTGATAAGTCCGCGGATCATCTGTTCGCAGGCGTAGAAGTCGGCTATCACGCCGTCGCGCAGCGGACGGATGGTGCGTATGTTCTCGTGGGTCTTCTCGTGCATCAGCTTTGCCTTCTCGCCCACGGCTATCATCTTGTCAGTACGACGGTCCAGTGCTACAACCGAAGGCTCGTCCACCACAATCTTGCCACCGGCGGTGATGATGGTGTTGGCTGTGCCGAGGTCCATCGCTATTTCTTGTGTAAAAGAGAAAAATCCCATCTTATAAATGAAGAATTATAAATGAAGAATGAAGAATCTTTTTGAATGAAGAATGAAGAATGGAGAATGAAGAATTCGGGTAGGCCACTACGAGCCGCCGCATGGAAATTCTTCATTCTTCATTCTTCGTTCTTCATTATCGATTAGTGCTTGAAGTGACGGAATCCGGTAGTCACCATGGCGATTCCGTGTTCGTTGCAGTAGTCAAAGCTCAGCTGGTCCTTGATGCTTCCACCCGGCTGGATAACGGCTGTGATGCCTTCGTTGCCGGCTATCTCGACACAGTCGGGGAAGGGGAAGAAAGCGTCGCTGGCCATCACGGCACCGTGCAGGTCGAAGCCGAAGCTCTTGGCTTTCTCGATGGCCTGCTTCAGGGCATCGACGCGGCTGGTCTGTCCCACACCGCTTGCCAGCAGCTGTTTGCCCTTGGCCAGCACGATGGAGTTGGACTTGCTGTTCTTCACAATCTTGTTGGCAAACAGCATGTCGTCGATTTCCTCGGCGGTAGGAGCCTTCACGGTCACTACTTTCAGGTCGGCAGGAGTCTCGATCTTCAGGTCGCGATCCTGTACCAGCACGCCGTTCAGCAGCGAACGGAACTGTTTCTTGGGCAGCTCGGCAGGCTTGCGCACCAGGATGATGCGGTTCTTCTTCTGTCCCAGTATTTCGAGGGCATCCACGTCGTAATCGGGAGCGATGATGACTTCGAAGAAGATTTTGTTGATTTCCTCGGCCGTCGCCTTGTCGATGACGGTATTGGTGACGAGCACTCCGCCGAAAGCCGAAACGGGGTCGCCGGCCAGGGCGTCTTTCCAGGCTTCGAGCAGGGTCGGACGTGTAGCCAGACCGCAGGCATTGTTGTGCTTCAGGATGGCGAAAGTGGTGTCGTTGCCGAACTCGTTGATCAGGTCAACGGCAGCATTGATGTCGAGCAGGTTGTTGTAGGAGATTTCCTTACCGTGTATCTGGTCGAACATCGCATCCAGATTGCCGTAGAAGTAACCCTTCTGATGCGGGTTTTCGCCGTAGCGCAGGGTCTTCTGATTGTTGGCCGAGTAGCGGAAGGCGCTGCCTTCGTCGCCGTCGAAGTAGTTGAAGATGGCCGAGTCGTAGTGCGAAGAAACGGCGAAGGCTTCTTTCGCAAACCAGCGGCGTTCTTCGAGCGAGGTAGTGGCACCGTGCTCCATCAGCATGTCGCGGAAGGGCTGGTACTGTGCCTGCGAGGCGATGATGACTACGTCGTTGTAGTTCTTGGCAGCCGCACGGATCAGCGAGATGCCGCCTATGTCGATCTTCTCGATAATGGCCGGTTCGTCGGCGCCGCTGGCCACCGTGGCTTCGAACGGATACAGGTCAACGATGACGAGGTCTATTTCGGGAATTTCATATTTTTCGATTTGTTGCATGTCTTGCTCCAGTCCGCGACGGCACAGGATGCCTCCGAAAATCTTCGGATGCAACGTCTTCACACGACCGCCCAGGATAGAGGGATATGTGGTAAGGTCTTCCACTGCCTTGCAGGGGTAACCCATGGATTCGATGAACTGACGGGTTCCGCCTGTCGAGAGGAACTCTACACCTTCTTCATGCAGTTTGGTGATGATTTCATCCAAACCTTCCTTATGGTACACAGATACCAAAGCTGTTTTGATTCTTTTTGTTTCGGACATGATTCAGTTATTTAAATTACGCGCAAATTAAATCTATAATGCCGCAAAGTTACAAATTTTGTTCGTAAGGTGACGCATACACAGACAATTAATCGCATAAAATTATACTTTTTAATGACAAGCCCCCATGCAGCGTCCCATTGGCGGCCGGCAGCTACGAATGCCACTGTCACGAAAGCCCGAAGGGCAGATTCGCCACCGGGAGCGACGCCGGGAACCGCCCTTGACAATGTGACACTTTGCTCAGCCAACGCCACGAGAATCGCATATTTCTGTCCGAAGGCCCGACCGTTCAGGATTTCGAAAGCGAAAATCCGCATCTCGCTGCCTCTTAGCACGATAGCGAAATCCTTACATCCGAAAGAGAAAAACTTCTCCCCTCCGACTCCCCCAAAAGCCCTGTTTCCGCCGCCGGAAAGCCATCTCGTCGAGCGCAACAAGCATTGCTGACGAGCCACACAAGCACGGTTCGCGAGCCACACAAGCGTTGTTCCCGCTCCGAACAAGCACGGAGCGCGTGCCGAACAAGCATTTTGGGGACAAAAAACGGATAATATCCGCATAACGGGCGCATATTCATGCAGATTCGACACCGGTTTCGCCCATTTCCGACGCTTTCAGCCCGTTTTCGGGAAACAGGTCTGTCAACTATAAAGCCCGTTTTCTGACATTTTGAAAGCAAAACACATTATCCGTTAAACACATCGTCAAATCCTCTTTCACCCCCTGCCGCCACCCGCCGACAGGCACAAAAAAAGGGGAGGATTCCCCGCCGCAGACAGTCTGCGAAGAAGAATCCTCCCCTCTCGGTATAGGGTTACATCACCACGCTGTTACCAGATGGAGACGCGCTCGGCCTGCGGCACGAACATCGGGTCTTTCTCGGTCACGCCAAAGGCATCGTACCAGGCACCGATGTGCGGCAGTGCGCCGTCCACACGCCATTTGCCCAACGAGTGAACGTCAATCTTGGTCATCTGCAGCACAGCTTCGGGACGGATGTTGTTGGCCCATACGCCGGCATAAGCCAGGAAGAAGCGCTGTTCGGGGGTGAAGCCGTCCTTCACGGCCAGCGGAGCCGTGGCAGTAGCGTTCTTGAAGGCCTGGAAAGCTACCTGCAAACCACCGTGGTCGGCAATGTTCTCGCCCAGCGTCATGCGGCCGTTGGCGTGTACACCCGGAGCCACTTCGATGCTGTCGAAGAAGGCTACCATCACGTTGGCACGTTCCTCGAACTTCTTGGCATCTTCTTCGGTCCACCAGTCTTTCAGGTTACCGTCCTTGTCGTACTGACGGCCCTGGTCGTCGAATCCGTGCGTCATCTCATGTCCGATCACCACGCCGATGGCACCGTAGTTGAAAGCGTCATCCGCATTCATATCGAAGAAAGGCGGCTGCAGGATGGCGGCGGGGAAACAGATTTCGTTCGTCGTCGGGTTGTAGTAAGCGTTCACGGTCTGCGGCGTCATCAGCCATTCATCCTTGTCAACGGGCTTGCCTGCCTTGGCCACCATCTCGGCGTGATTCCACAGGTTGGCACGTTCGATGTTGGCCCAGTACGAGTCGTTCTTGATTTCGAGCGAGCTGTAGTCTTTCCATTTGTCGGGGTAACCTATCTTCACGTGGAAGGTAGCCAGTTTCTCCAGGGCTTTCACCCTGGTCGAATCGCCCATCCACGACAGGTTCTGGATGCGTTGTCCCAGTGCATCCTGCAGGTTCTTCACGAGGGTCACCATACGCTCTTTGGCTGCGGCGGGGAAGTACTTCTCGACATACATCTGTCCGACAGCCTCGCCCAGTGTAGAGCTTACTACACCGACAGCCGTCTTCCAGCGGGGTTGCATCTCTTGGGCGCCCGACATCGTGCGACTGTAGAAGTCGAAGTTCTGCTCCTTCAGCGCGTCGTTCAGATAGTCGGCAGAGGCATCAATCAGTTTCCATTGCAGGTACAGGCTCTGGTCGGCCAGGGGCAGTGTGTCCAGAATCTTCACCGAAGCCTCCAGCGAAGCGGGCTGTCCGACGATGATTTCCTTCACATCGTTCAGGTCAAGTCCTTTCAGATAAGCATCCCAGTCGAAGGTGGAGTACTGCTTCTTGATGTCTTCCATCGACATCTTGTTATAATTGGCATGAGGGTCGCGCAGATCGACACGCGAGCGGAAAGCCTGTGCCAGACGGGTTTCTACGTCCATCACTACCTTCACGGCACGTTCGGCGTCGGCGTCGCTGTATCCGGCCAGACCGAACATCTTCTTTACATGCACCTTGAAAGCCTCACGAATCTTAGTAGTAGCCTCATCGTCCAGCAGATAGTAGTCACGGTCGCCCATGCTCAGCCCGTACTGGGCTATCTGTACGGCGTTCATGTTGCTGTTCATTTCGTCGGCTGCCACGTAGAGGGCCAGATAGGCTGCGATACCTTTCTTATAGAGCTGTGCCAGCAGCGGATAAAGTTGTTCCTTGCTCTGCAGCGCACCTATTTCCTTCAGTTCGGCCTGAATCGGTGCAACGCCGTCCTGATTCAGCTTCACGCTATCCATGGCAATCTTGTACAGGTCGCCCACCTTCTGTGCCACGCTGCCGGCTTCGTGTTGGGAGGCAGCCAGTTCTTCGATAAGGCCCTGAATCTGCTTGCGGTTGTTCTCGGCCAGCACGGTGAACGAACCATACTGCGAATACTCATCGGTCAGCGGATTGTTTTTCATCCAGCCACCGCAGGCATACTGATAGAAGTCGGTACCCGGCAGAGCCGTGGTATCGAGATTGGCAAGCTGAATGCCGGCCGTCAACTCGGTCGATTGCTTGCCCGTGTTGCACGATGCTGCCAGCAGGCAGATAGCTGCAACGGGAAGAAAATGTTTCATGTTCATAGCAAAATAAATAAATTGAAAACAAAAAAATACAGTTAGTATACCGTTTATCTCTGCTAAGTTCGGTACACCAGAAATTTAAGTATTGCAAATATTTCAACCATAGATCTCAAAATAGAGCAGAAAAAAATTTCCAATAGCCCCCCCTAAGTGACAATCTGTAATCCTATCAACATGAGTTTTCAAAATCAAAAACTCTTTAGATTACTTCAAATCAAAATGTACATGCTGGGGACCCCATCTTTTACATTCTTCACACCAATAAGAATACTGTCCTCCCGTATAGTCAGGTGCATACCGAATACCACGTACGGTGGACGAAGAAGATTTGTTAGTTTTCCGAGATGTATATCTTTCAATCGATTGTCGATTGATATCATCGATTTTTTGATCAGCCTCATTAATCATACGTTGAATATCCGCCTGATTTTGTTGTCGTAAAGCATTTGTAGCAGCATTTATCCGATCATTAATTTGCATCTGCGGAGATTTCCCCACAATTTTTATTTGTTTCAATATTTCCATCGATTTACGACCAGACACCATCTGATCATACACGACATCTGGTTCATGAGACAACCCTATAAGTGTCCAGTCTTTGGCAATATATAAATCATAACCAGCACGTATAGTGTAATTAGCTGTCGAAGGCAAAATCATAGTTGTATTTGAAAATACCCAAAACTTTTCATTTTCTCCCACATAAATATGCCATTCATTGTTAACGCCATATTTGCCAACTTGGCTAGAAGCTACCCATTGCTTCAAAATAGGATGAAAACTAACATTTATAGATATTTGTTGTTGCCAATCATATGAACAAATATAACATTTCCAGCCATTAGAATTTTTGTTTCCTTTTTGAGGACGAATCCAGCGACACTGTTTAGGATCATTATTCAATATATTATCATAAGCATGATCTGGTTCATCAACCCCTGAATCAGCATAACAACCCAAAGGACGTACCCCATTCCTTTTGTTCGTAGAAGTTGTCTCTACAGCACCTGATGTGGCAACATCACGATGTGATGCAACCACTACATTATTCTGTTCCAACAACCCCTTTTTCTGCTCCACTCTGGCAATGTTGTCTTTAGCAAAAGGATTTCCATTTTTCATCGCCATTTGATACCACTTTATAGCTTCATCATAATCTAAAGGAACACCTTCACCTTTTTCATACATCACGCCAATATTACCTTGTGCAGATGCATTTCCTTGTGCAGCAGACTTACGATACCATTCTAAGGATTTATCAAAATTCACTTTAACTCCTATGCCGAAACCATACATCACCCCTAAATCAAATTGTGCATCCTCATGTCCTGCCAATGCAGCCTTAGAAAGTTGTGATAAAGCTTCAGTATAATTTTTCTTGATATAAGCTTCATGACCTTTTTGGTATGCATCTTCCGCAGCAAGCCCCGCTTCTCCTTTTAAGCCGTTTTGAGGTGTATATCTATCTTCCAACCGACGTAAGTTATATTGGGCCGCACCATCGTCTTGCAAAACGGCTCTACGGTAATACATCAAAGCTTTATCATAATCTAAAGCAATGCCATAACCATTCTCATACATAATACCTAAAAGACTTTCTGCAGCGGCACTGCCGTTTGAAGCTGCTTGGGTAAACCATTTTAATGCCTCGGAATAATTTTGAGTTAATCCCCATCCTCCCTCATAATAAAGTACACCTATAAGGTATTGAGAAAGAACATTTCGATTTGTAGCAGGCTTATAATACCACTTCAGAGCCTCGGCATAGTTTTTGGATACACCCTCGCCAAATTGATACATTGTTCCTATTTCATAATGAGCTTCAATATGCCCCATCGAAGCCGCTTGATAAAAACACTTCAATGCTTCAGAATATTTTTTAGATAACTTAGCAGAAAGACCTTTTTGATACAAGCTTTCAGGTGTATTAGGGTATGCTGTAGTACAAAATAATACTTTTACATTGTTTAATTCTACAAAATTTAGTTCAGCTGAATAAGTCGACATCATGCCAGGGCATAAAAGGACAGCACATAGAATAAAAGATTTAACCCGATGTTTCATAAACTATTTTCTATTTTTAAATTAACATCAACAAAAATAAAAATTACGACTCAAATAAAATATCAAAGAAAAATCATTTAACACTTTTGGGCTTCCTCCAGCTCCGTCGATGCCGCCTCCCACTCGTCCATCACGTGGTCGAGCTGTTCCTTCAGCTTGCGGTGCTGCTCGTAGAGCGACATGTCCGAGGCTCCTTCGGGAGTAGCCATTTTCTCCTCAAGAATGGCGATGGCGCTTTCGGTCTGTTCAATTTCGGCTTCGCAGTCGGCCACGCGACGCTCTAACTTCTTCAGGCGTTTGTTGAGTTCCTTCTGTTCCTGCCAGAGCCTCACCCCCTGCCCCTCTCCCGAGGAGAGGGGAGTGGTAGCGGTATTCTTTTGATTATTGGAGGCAAAGAGGGAATCCAGCCTCCCTCCCCTCTCCTTGGGAGAGGGGTCGGGGGTGAGGCCTGAGGAGCTCTCAAGACTCTTACTCCGTATAAAGTCGTAAATGCCTCCTAAGTGCTCCTTCACCAATCCGCCGCCGAACTCATAAACTTTAGTCGCAAGTCCGTCCAGAAAATCACGGTCGTGGCTAACAATAATTACTGTTCCGTCGAAGTCGCGGATGGCTTCCTTCAGTACGTCCTTCGAGCGCATGTCCAGGTGATTGGTGGGCTCGTCGAGGATGAGGAAGTTCACCGGCTCCAAGAGCAGCTTGATCATGGCCAGACGGGTGCGCTCGCCGCCGGAGAGCACTTTTACCTTCTTGTCCGAGGCTTCGCCGCCGAACATGAAAGCGCCCAATATGTCGCGTATCTTCAGACGAATGTCGCCAACGGCCACACGGTCGATGGTGTCGAACACCGTCAGGTTCTCGTCCAGCAGCTGTGCCTGGCTCTGGGCAAAGTAGCCTATCTGTACATTGTGCCCCAGGGTAAGGCGGCCGGTATAGTCGGTTATCTCGCCCATGATGCACTTCACGAGGGTGGATTTTCCTTCACCGTTCTTGCCCACAAAGGCCACCTTTTCGCCACGGTTGATGGTCAGGTTGACGTCGTGGAAAACAACGTGGTCGCCGTAGGCTTTCGCTACATCTTCGCAGATGACGGGATAGTTGCCGCTGCGGCTGGAGCAGGTAAACTTCAGGCGCAGGGTGGAGTTGTCTTCCTCGTCCACCTCGATGCGTTCTATCTTCTCCAATTGCTTGATGCGGCTCTGCACCTGCACGGCCTTGGTGGCCTTGTAGCGGAAGCGTTCGATGAAGGCTTCGGTGTCCTCAATCTGCTTCTGCTGGTTTTCGTAGGCGCGCAGCTGCTGTTCGCGGCGCTCGCGGCGCAGGGTGACGAACTCGTCGTACTTTACCTTATAGTCGTAGATGTGTCCGCAGCTGATTTCGATGGTGCGGGTGGTGACGTTGTTCAAGAAGGCGCGGTCGTGGCTGACGAGCACCACGGCGTTGGCACGGGTGGCTAAGAAGTTTTCGAGCCACTGGATGGACTCGATGTCGAGGTGGTTGGTGGGCTCGTCGAGCAGGAGCACGTCGGGGCGGCGAAGCAAGAGCTTGGCCAGCTCGATGCGCATGCGCCATCCGCCGGAGAACTCGCTCGTGGGGCGGTCGAAGTCGGTACGGCTGAATCCCAAGCCCTGGAGCGTGCGCTCTATCTCGGCATGATAATTGGTGCCTCCCATCATGAGGAAGCGTTCGTTCTCGTGGGTGAAGCGGTCGATGAGTTTCTGGTAGTCCTCGCTTTCGTAGTCGGTGCGTTCGGCCAGCTCGCGGTTCATGCGGTCGATGTCGGCCTGCATCTCGAAGATGTGTTCGAAAGCCAGCTCGGCTTCCTGCATCACGGTTCGCGAGTCGCTCAGCACCATGACCTGCGGCAGATAGCCGATGGTACAGTCGCGGGGAACGGCTACCACACCTTCCGTGGGCTGCTGCAGTCCGGCCAGTATCTTGAGCATGGTGGACTTGCCGGCTCCGTTCTTACCGACCAGCGCGATGCGGTCTTTCTTATTGATGACGTAGGACACGTCCTCGAACAGCGGCGTGGCGTTGAATTCTACTTTCAGTCCTTCTACAGATATCATAAAGTCAATAATCTTAAGTTGATACGTTTTTCGGCCTGCAAGCCGGAGCCTCGCAAGGGGGCACGGACCTGCAAACGGCAAAAACCTACAAAACCGGACAGTTACATCGCGGTTTGCAAGGGCACAAAGGTAGTGATTATTTGCACAACTTCCGCATCACTTTCCTGCAACGATTCAAATCTTTTTCGCCGACGGGCTTCTGCCGCACCCCTCCCCGCTCGATGCGGCGGTAGATGTGGAAGCCGCTCCACTTCAGAATGGCTTTCAGGGCGCGTATGGTGCCGCTGGTCTGGTGGAACAAGATGTTGAAGGGGAAAGCGGTGGTACTGGTGGACACCAGCACAGCGTCCTTGCCGGCGTGCAGCGGGCGTGGAAGTCCGGTGCCACTTTGCTCTATCAGGCCATAAACCATGCGGTCGAACAGTACTTTCAGGGTGCCGGGCATGTTGCCCCAATAGCAGGGGGCGCCGATGACGAGCACCTGACATTCGCCCAGCAGGCGTACCACGCATTGGGCGTCATCTTCGGGCAAGGTGCAACGCTGGGCGGTACGGCACGTCATGCAGCCCGTACAGGGACGCACCTTCAGGTCGGCGACACGCAGGTTCACCACCCGGGCTCCGCACGCCAGGGCTTCTTCCTCCATGGCCTGCAACATGCGCGCGATGCCTCCGTTGGGACGGGGGCTGGCATTCAGGATAAGTATGTTCATAGTGCTTCCGTTTTTAAGCCTTCGTTCCCACGAATAAATATCCGGAGAATATCCGCAAATATACATATTATTTCGGACAAACGACCCGGTGCCCCGAAGAAAAGGATAGCAGGAAACCCACGCACTTCGTAGAGACGCAAAATTTTGCGTCTCTACCGCACCCCTTCTGCCCCACCCCTATGGAGAACAACGCGGTCAGCCACCAACTATCATTCTGACACTTTGCACACCCAAGCCCGCGAGAATCGCGTATTTGCGGCCGGAAGGACGGGCGACGGATTTTTTCGAAGCACGCACGCGCTATTCGTTTATCAGCCAAACAGATAGCAAAATACTTACAACTGAAACAGACGAAAAAAGCGCCCGCATGCCCCGCCGAAAGCCTTGTTCCGCCTCCCGACATACCTTCTGGCCGAGCCGCACAAGCATTGTTGCCGAGCCACACAAGCGTTGTTCGGCAACCGGACAAGCACAGAGCGCGTTCCGCACAAGCGTTTCAGACGGCAAAAAGATGCAATTCCGGCATCCGCAGCGTATATTCATGCGGTTTTAGCGTCGTTTTATGCAGTTTCGGTCTCTGTTTCGAGGGATTCAGCGAAAGGGCGTGTTACAAAAAAAAGGCGTTTCCGACTCTTTTTGCAAGCAGAAACGCCTTAACTGAAACACAAAGACAAATGCTGCCTTCTGCCGACATGCGCCCGTCACTCGTCGGGCAACGAACGGGAACGAGCAAAATACTCCTTCAGCTGTCCGAAATACAAACTATCCGGCATCTCCCAATGAGTCTGAAGAACAACCTTATTGTCCTTATCCAACAGACAATAGTCCGAAGCCCCCATCTTATCTGTCGGAATATCCAACTGCTTGTGCAGAAGTTTACAAGTAAACTTAATCGGATTATACAGATCGATCATTTTAATTTTCCGCTTCTGGTTAATCAGGTAGATTGTTTCTGAAAACCCATTTCTTTTCAGATACTCTGCCACTTCTCCATAGCCTTGCGCGCAAATAGGAAACAAAGCGACATCCGAATTGCCTTTCAACACCTCCAACAGTTTCGGAAAACGTTCGACAGACGGACGACAGTAATCACAGAAAACGTAAATCAGTTTATAAGGCTTGTCGGAAGCAGTAATGACAGACTTCAAGGAATCGTTGTCGACTATCCGAACCTGCGAGTAAGAGACTCCGCCAAGCACCATGAAAATCAATAAAAGAAAGACTTTCTTCATAGCGTGATACTTTTAATCTTTACATTGTAAAGGTACAATTCAAACACGCCCAGTGTTATTTACAATAAGCATATTTAATCAAATTAACCCTCTTTACTTGTCATTCTACGGAAAAGCACCTTTCATTGGACGAAAATACAGCCAGACAAATGCCTTCCGCCGCCCCACGCCCGTCACTCGTCGGGCAACGAACGGAAGCGGAAGAAGGAATTCTTGACGTCGCGCCCTACACTCTTCCAGCTGGGCATCTCCTTCAGATAACGCCGCACCGGCATGTCGTAGAGCAGGAACAACAGCAGCAACAGGATGCAGCCGTAGAGCACCCATCCGTATATCTGGCGGATGCTGACTTCCATCATTTGCGAGACGAACGTCTCCATATATTCACCTAACGGAAAGGGCGAACTGCTGAACGACACACGGTCGATGGCGCTGCCGTAGCGGGCCATGTTGTCCGTCATGTAGTAGGAAAGGGCACGTCCGTAAAGAGCCGAACCCAGTACGCCGCCCACCACCATGTGGAGCATGTTGAAGACGCTGAGCGCCTGGAAGAAGTGCTGGAAGGTCATAATCTCCTCCAGGCAAACCATAAACGTGGCACTCAGTATGGCGTAGCCGAAGCCGCGGCACATCGTCGGCAGATAGAGCTGCGACAGGTGTATCTCGCCCGAGAACAGGAAATAATAACCTGCCAGGTAGCACACCAGCGCCATGACACCCACGATAAGGAGCCGCAGGTAGTTGAAGCGGCGCACGTGCATCCACCAGTAGGCAAACAGACAGCCCGCCAGAATGCCAGCCAGCGCCAACCAGTCCAACTGAACGCTGACGGTCTCGGCATAGTGCATCACCCCTTCGTAGAAACTTTCCTCCAGCACACGCTCCGTAGCCAAAATCATTTCGACCACCGTAATCAGTGCCAGAATGGGTAACAGATAGCGGTAGGTCCACATCTTGGGCTCCAGGAAAGGATGGCGGATGGCCAGCATGCGCTTGACGCTGACGTAAGCCGTCAGCACGATGGTGCACGTCAGCGTACAGATGACAGGGTTGTTCCACCAGTCGTAGAACTCGCCGTAGTCGAACAGGTAGGCAATCTGCAACAGCAATGCCGCCCACAGCAGCGCGCCCGTCCAGTCGATGCCCAGCAGGGGCAGTTTCTTCATGAAACGGAAGTGGCGCACGCAGGTAGCCAGTATCAGCAGGTCGATCAACATCAGAGCGGCGATGAACAGGTGCATACACGTCCAGTGATAGTGGTGCAGCAGCCAGGTAGTCATCAGGTCGGACAGCTGCATGCTGCCCAGGATAATGATGTGCAGCAGGGGGAAGAAGACGGTGAAGTCGCGTTTGGGCGTCATCCACAACTGTATGTTCGACATGGCTTCGAAAGTACCCTGAATCTTGCAGATGCCTTCGATGAAGCACACCGCCCACAGCAGGGGCAGAAAGGTGATGTAGGGCGCCACAAGGTTGCAAACTAACACGCCCAATGCGGCTGCCGTGAGTAGCGTCTTGTTGGTAAAACGAAACTTCATGCGAAACAGCAACGGGAAGTAAATGGCCATGCCAGCCAGATTAGAGTAAAGGCACATCAGCAGGTCTTCGCGCATCAGCGACATGCCGCCCACCATCTGGTTGAGTGCGCCTAAATAAAGCCCGCCGGAAAGCTGGAAGGTAACGGCGAAGAATACATAAATCCACGGCTGCATCTTGCGCGGTACAAACTCGCGGAACATGGGCATCGTGAACGGCCCGTTAAGAATCGGTGCTCCCATGGCCTGCTCAATATTTCACCTCACACTCCAGATTGAACCCGGCACGCAGTCGCTGCAAGTCTTCGGGACGATTGCCCTGCAGGCTGATGCGCACGGGGACACGCTGCTCTACCTTGACAAAGTTGCCCGTAGCGTTGTCCTGGGGAATGAGCGAAAAGGCGGCTCCCGTAGCATCGGAGATGGACTCTACCGTGCCTTTGTAAACAATGCCCGGCACGGCGTCGGCCGTAATCTCTACCTCGGCTCCCTCGTGGATGTTGGGCAGCTGTGTCTCGCGGTAGTTGGCCACTACCCACAGGTCGGTGCCATCGACGATGTCCACCAGTGTCTGTCCCGGCTGAACCAACTGGCCTTCGTGGATGTCCTTACGGCCGGTCACACCGTCGCAGGTAGCCAGCACAACGGTGTATGACAGGTTCAGGCGTGCCAGCTCTACAGCCGCTTCGGCTAAGCGGACACCTGCTTCGTTCTGATCCAGACGGTGGGTCTGCTCATCCTTTACCAGCGAAGTAGAGCGGCGGGCACGGAGTACCTGCTCGTAGCGTGCCTTGGCGGCATCGTAAGTGGTGCGCACGTTGTCGTATTGCTGACGGGTGACAGCATCCTCGCCCAGCAGTTTCTCGTAGCGGGTCAGTTCGCGGCGGGCATTCTCCATCTGCACGCGGGCTTCCTCGATGCCTGCATCGCTCACACTCAGGTTGTTCTGCGTGGTGGCAATGCCTGCCGTAGTGGCCTTGCTGCCTGCCAGCGCATTGGCAAGGTCGGCCTCGGCCTGTGCCAGACGCAGGCGGAACTCAGTATCTTCGATGATGACCAGCGTGTCGCCCTTGTGTACGGGTTGGAACTCCTCGAAGCAGATGCGCTTGATGAAGCCCTGTACGCGGGTGTTCACGGGGGTGATGTGCTGCTTCACCTGTGCGTTGTCGGTATATTCTACACGACCCAGGTGCAGGAAGCGCGAGCAGACGTAAACCAGTCCTGCCACGAGGCAGCCGATGATGACGATGTTGTATATCAGTTTCTTTGCAGTTCTTGTAATCATGACTTTAAGTATTATGGTTTGTTGAATATATGAAATAAGAAAGGTTAGAGTGTATGCGTGATGTAGCGCATCTTATAATAATTATAGACAACGTTGATGCGTGCGTTCACTAACGCCAGGTCGGCACTGAGCTTCATGTTGCCGGCATCGAGCATGTCGGTCAGCAAGGCCAGGTCGTTGTCGTAGCGGTTGCTGGTCACGCGGTAGTTCTCGTCGGCCAGCTGTACGCTCTTCTCCTGCGTGTGCAGGTCGGTGAAGGAGGTCAGGAAGTTCACGTAGCCTGCCTGTACGGCATTCTCCACCTGCTCGGCTGCCAGTTCGTGTTCTTCCTGCGCCTTGCGGGCGTTCAGGCGTGCCTGCTTCAGCTTCTTGTTGTTCTTGAAGAGTGAGGACAGATTGTACTTCACGCCCACTCCCACGTACCAGTAGTTGAAGTTGTTGTCCAGCACGGGCACTTCGATGGTGATGGGGCCGTCTAAATGTTCGGCAGCCACCAGCGAAACCTTAGGCAGGCGCTCCGAACGTTCCAGCTTCACTTTCTGCTTACCCATTTCGACCGAAAGGCCGCTCTGTTGCAAGGCCAAGTTGCTTTGCAGGGCCATCTGCTGCCAGTCGCTTTCGGCCAGCACGGGCACGTCGGACGAGAGTAGCGTGGTGTCGGGGACAATCTCGGTGCCGGCCGGCAGATGCAGGGTGGTCACCAACTGATGGTTCATGATGCGGCGGGCGTCTTCCACCTGTGCCAGTTGCAGCTTCAGCGTTTCGCGTTGCAGCTCGTAACGGGTGATGTCGTTCTTCAGGGCGGTCCCTTCGTCGCGACGTGCCTCCATGTTGCGGATTACCTGTTCGGCCAGTTCCAGATTCTTCTGCAAGGCCAGACGCTGGTTGCTCAGCTTATAGATGTTCAGGTAGTAGCCTATCAGCAGGAAGCGGATTTCCTGACGGTTCTTCTGCGCGTCCAGTCCTGCCATCTGCTGGCCCAGTTCGGCTAAGGCAATGCTGCTGTTCACCGCACCACCGGCGTAAATCACCTGTTGCGCCTCGAGGGCGAAGTTGTTGCCAAAGTGGGGCATGTCGATGTTCATGCCGTTGCTGAAGTCGCGGTCCCACAGGCGGCCGTCGCCCAAGTAACTGACCGACAGACTGGCGGAGACATCGGGCAGGCGCTGTGCCTTGGCGGCCTGCAGCGCTTGGTCGGCAGCCTCGCGGGCCGTGGAATAGGTTTGAATACTCTTGCTGTTTTCGTCGGCTAAGCGGAACATCTCATCGACGCTCAACAGGCGGCCCGACGAAGCGGACTGGGCATAAAGCCCCGAACTGCACAGCACTGCCACACACAGTGCCATGAGTCCTTTTCTGTTACTCATAAACATGTAATAATAGAAGATAAGGGTTACGGTTGTACGGACAGGGCACCGGTCCTCCTGCCGGCATACGACGACACGATCTGCCGCCGGGCAGTCCGCCAAACCTGAATAAGAAATTGAAATCGGATGGGAAATGCTTCCGCCCGTCGGACGGAAGAAACAGGTATTAAATCAGAGCAGCCACACCCCAAGCATGGAAGTCGTGTATCTTGTTCTGATAACGGATGGCGATGTGGTAAAAACGTATTTTCATTCTGACTTTCTTTTTCCTGCTGATTTGCGGGTGCAAAGGTACAAAATCAGACCCATAAGTTGTAACCTTTATAACCTCAACTTATAACATTGTTTAACAAAGCAGACGCAGCTCCGGTCAACGAAAAATGATATTGGTGATGACCTGCGCACCGACATGGCGGTTCAGGGTGCGCACCAGCAGGTCGCGCCCCATCATCAGCTCCTGCCGCAAGGCAGCCGAGGTGAGGTGAACATAGAGCACCTGATTCTTTATATAAAGATCGCGCGTGTATGAGGCAATGGTCGGACCCAGCACTTCGGGCCACGCGTTGATGAGCCGCCGTTCGTTGAGCGGCGACTCCAAGCACTCCTGACGCAGGTAGTGCTGTATCAGCTTGCCTATCTGTTCGGCATCGTTCCGTTTCATGCTTCGTCCTCCTCCATTTCCGACACTTCGCCCCGCTCTACGCGGAACATCTTGTAGTCGCTGCCCACCTTGTGCAGGATGCGGTCCAGATGTTCACGGTTGGTATCGGTGATGAATATCTGCCCGAAGCTGTCGCCCGCCACGAGCTTGATGATCTGTTCCACGCGCGAAGCGTCAAGCTTGTCGAAGATGTCGTCAAGCAACAGCAACGGCACGGTCGAGCCTGTCCGCTTCAGGAAGTCGAACTGCGCCAGCTTCAGTGCCACTAAGTAAGTTTTGTTCTGCCCCTGCGAGCCCTCGCGCTTGATGGGGAAGTCGCCCAGCAGCATGTTCAGTTCGTCCTTGTGCACCCCGCGCAACGAATAGCCCATGATGCGGTCGCGCTCGCGGCTGGCCTTCAGCACTTCGAGCAGCGAGGCATCGCGTGCGTGCGAGTCGTAAGTCAGCCCCACCCGCTCCTTGTCCTGCGAGATGAACGAATAGAAGTTCTGGAAAATAGGAATGAACTCGCGGATAAACTCTTCACGCTTTCTGAATACCACTTCGCCCGTCTGAGCCATCATCTCCTCCCAAACCAGCAACAGCTCGTCCTCGACGGGTGTTTCGCTTTTCAGCAGGACGTTGCGCTGAGCCAGTGCCTTGTTGTAGCGTATCAGGGCTTCGAGATACTCCTTGTCGTACTGCGAAATAACCACATCCATAAAGCGGCGGCGCTCGTCGCTTCCCCCGGCAATCAGGTCCGAATCGGCAGGCGACACCATCACCAACGGCAGAAAGCCGATGTGGTCGGACAGGCGGGTATATTCCTTCTTGTTGCGCTTGAACTGCTTCTTCTGACGGCGCTTCATGCCGCAGTATATCTCCTCCGGACTTCCGTCGGCTGCCTCGTAGAAGCCCTGAATGACGAAGAAGTCGGCATCGTGGCGGATGTTCTGCGAATCGATGGGATTGCCCGCACTCTTGCAGAAGGACAGGTAATAGACGGCATCCAGCAGATTGGTCTTACCCATGCCGTTCTGCCCGAAAAAGCAGTTCAGCTTGGGCGAAAAGGACAGTTCGACCTGCTCCAGATTCTTATAGTTGAGTATCGATATGCGCTTCAGTATCATGTAAATCTATCGCTAAATTGATGTACAAAGATAGGTCTTCTTGCGGAAAAGCGGGCCGAAAATAAAGGTTTTCAGCAGCAAAACAAAAAAAGATGCCGTCAAATTTCGCCGATAACTATAAAAAACTTACTTTTGCGGGTCGAATTCCCTACTTAAGAATAATAACAAAAAGTATATATCAAAAATGGCAGAACAAAAAAAGACCAACGAAGCCCTGAACGTGGAAGATGCGTTGACCCAATCAGAGGCATTCCTTATCAAAAACAAAAAAGCAATTATCGGTGCCGTGCTGGCAATCGTCATCATCGTGGCCGGAGTAGTGATGTACAAGAATCTGTATGCACAACCTCGTGAAGAGAAAGCACAGGCTGCCCTGTTCAAAGGACAGGAATATTTCGAAGCCGACAAGTACGAACAAGCCCTCAACGGCGACAGCATCGGCTACAAAGGCTTCCTGAAAGTGGCCGAAGAATACAGCGGAACCGATGCCGCCAATCTGGCCAAGGCTTATGCAGGACTTTGCTACGCTCACTTAGGCAAATACGAAGAAGCGCTGAAAGCACTCGACAGCTTCAACGGTAAAGACCAGTTGGTTGCCCCCGCCATGAAGGGAGCCATGGGTAACTGCTACGCACAGCTGGGTCAGCTGGACAAGGCCGTATCGCTGCTGCTGCAAGCTGCCGAAGAGGCCAACAGCAACGCCATCAGCCCCATCTATCTGCAACAGGCCGGTGAAATCTTAGTGAAGCAAGGCAAGTACGACGATGCCATCAACGCTTACACCACGATCAAGGAGAAATACTTCCGCTCTTACCAGTCGATGAACATCGACAAGTACATCGAGCAGGCCAAGTTCATGAAGAAGTAAACCCGCAGAGCAGCTATACCTTATATATAGGAAATACCGAAAGCACGGAATACATGGAAAAGACACGGAAAGGAGAAGTCCCCGTGATATCCGTGTAATCCGTGCTTTCGCTTTATATAAACCACCTCAAACATAACTTTAAACCGTAATATTATAACATCTATGGCAACAGCTTACCACAACCTTTCCGACTACGACTTCAACTCCGTGCCCAATGCCGAGAAGATGAAATTCGGCATCGTCGTTTCCGAATGGAACTACAACATCACGGGCGCACTGCTTGACGGCGCCGTAAAAACCCTGAAAAAACACGGAGCCAAAGACGAAAACATCCTCATCAAAACCGTTCCGGGCAGTTTCGAACTGACTTTCGGAGCCAGCCAGCTGATCGAATATTGCGAAGTTGACGCTGTCATCGCACTGGGCTGCGTAGTGCGCGGAGATACACCGCATTTCGACTATGTCTGCATGGGAGCCACCCAAGGCATTGCACAACTGAACGCAAGTGGCGATGTACCAGTGATTTACGGCCTGATTACGACCAATACCATGGAGCAAGCCGAGGATCGCGCCGGAGGAAAATTGGGCAATAAAGGCGACGAATGTGCAATTACTGCAATAAAAATGATAGATTTCGCTTGGAGTTTACAAAAATAGTCGTATCTTTGCACCGCAATTGAGAAACAAAGGTGGTTCACCCAAGTGACTCGAAAGCCAGGGGGCAAATACCAGAGTGGCCAAATGGGGCAGACTGTAAATCTGCTGGCTTAC
>CABROZ010000004.1 GCA_902472795.1 uncultured Bacteroides sp.
TCAGGCATTCTTATTTCCCCAGTTGGGAAAATATTTTTTCCTAACTGGGGAAAAATATGGCCAGGGAGGACTGTGTTAAGTTCTGAAAATCTTTTCGAAAAAGAGTGAGTAGAAATGTGAAATTCTGTATAAATAGGGGGGATTCGTTGTAACTTTGCAGTGCTTTATAGAAAGGAACAATGATGATTAAAGAAAATTCCAAGGTTTTTTTGTTGATTTTATTGGGCATGCTGACAGCGTTTGGCCCCTTTGTGACGGATATGTATCTGCCCAGTCTGCCTTCGATGGGTGAGTATTTTTCCACAACTTCTTCGATGGTACAGTTAGGACTGACAACCAGTATGATAGGTCTGGCTGTCGGGCAGATATTTTTCGGTCCGCTGAGCGACCGTTACGGCCGGCGGTTACCCTTGCTGGTGGCCATGTGGTTGTTTATTGCATCGACGTTGTTGTGCCTGTTTTCGCAGAGCATAGAGCAGTTTGTGGCATTCCGTCTGTTGCAGGGCATAGCCGGTGCAGGCGGCATTGTCATATCGCGTTCGGTGGCTACGGACAAGTATTCCGGTCACGAACTGGCCAAGATGCTGGCCGTAATTGGAGCCATTAACGGAGTGGCACCGGTGGCAGCTCCGATTGTGGGAGGTCTGTTGACCGATGTGATAGGATGGAAAGGTATTTTCTGGGTTCTGTTCGGGCTGGGACTGGTGTTGCTGGCCGGTTGCATGCGCTTCAGGGAGTCGTTGCCCGTTGAAAACCGTTCGGCTGAAAAATGGAGTGATACGTTCCGCAGTTTCGGAGTCGTGCTTCGCGACAGACGCTACGTGTGCTATGTGCTTCAGATGGCATTTGCGCAGGGAGTATTGTTTGCCAACATTGCCTCGTCACCCTTCATCGTGCAGCAGCATTATGGTTTTTCGGCATTCGCATTCAGCTTGTGCTTTGGTGTCAATGCTCTGGCGATAGGTGTTGCGGCAGGCTTGTCGGTCAAGTTCCGCCGTTCGGAAAGCTGTACGCTGGCAGGTTGTTGCGGAATGGTGGTTGCGGCCGTGTTGCAATGCTGGGCACTGATGTCGGAGTGTAGTTTCTGGGTGTACGAGGCACTGATGCTGGTACTGCTGTTCAGCATGGGCATGACGTTTACATCGAGTACAGCTTTGGCAATGGAAAGTCAGCGCGAAAATTCGGGTACGGCATCGGCGCTGTTGGGCGCTTTTTGCTTTGCGGCAGGTGGCGTCGTATCACCCTTGGTCGGCATGGGTAATATACTTTCGTCAACGGGAGTGGTGTTTGTCGTTTGTGCATGCTGCTCACTGTTGTGCATGCTGGTGGCTCTCGGGCGCCGGGGTACACGGTTGTATTTTGCTTTCAGTACGGTACGCAGGCATTAAGCTTGTGCCGTAGGTTTATTGCAGGTGGCGGGTGCGCTCTTGCAGGATACCGGCAGGGAACTCCTGTCGGCCCGTATTTTTTGCCGGCATTGATTGCAGGTATTCGGAAAATTTCCTACCTTTGCCGCGGTTTTGTTCCAAAGCCCCTGTTCGGGGGTGCGGATGAAAAGGGAATCGGGTGAAAATCCCGGACAGTCCCGCTGCTGTGTGTTTCGGAAGAAGTGCATCATACTCTGTGCCACTGTTTTTTCTGATAAAAAGAATGGGAAGGCGATGCATTAGGAAACGAGTCAGAAGACCTGCAAAGCCAAGTCGAAAAATTGTCTGTTCGAGGAAAGCAGGCAGTGCATGCAAGAATGGTTAAATAAAAAATTCTGCCGTTTGTTTATGGAGGGAAAGGCGAAGATGTGGTTGGTCTGCATCGTTTTGGCCTGTATGGGTACGTGTCGGATGGCGGCACAGGAAGTGCAGGAAGATACGATTGCGGGGAAAGTGCATCAGATAGAGAAGGTGACGGTGACAGCCCGCAGAATGCCCAACAAGGTGACATCGGCCGTGCCTGTACAGACCATGTCGAAACAGGACATCAGTCAGCTTGGCATACAGAACATGGCGGATGCCGTACGTCGTTTTGCCGGTGCCGACGTGAAGGATTACGGTGGAATAGGCGGACTGAAGACGGTCTCTATCCGCAACATGGGTGCGGCCCATACGGCTGTCAGCTACGACGGTGTGGCAGTCAGCAACTGCCAGGCAGGGCAGATAGACATCGGACGTTTTTCGTTGGACAATGTGTCGATGCTTTCTCTTTCCATCGGCCAGAGCGAAGACTTGTTGCAGTCGGCCCGTCTGTATGCGTCGGCCGGCGTACTGAACATCGAAACGGAAAAACCTCACTTCGAGGGCGATCGTACTTCCGCTTTTCTGGCACGTGTCAGGGGAGGTTCGTTCGGATATGTAGCGCCCTCTGTCAGATGGTGGCAGAAGTTGGGCGAACGTACCCGCCTCTCGGTGGATGCCGGGTATATGCGTGCCGACGGCAATTACCCGTTTACGCTGGTGAACGGAAAGTACGTGACACGGGAAAAACGTATCAATTC
This sequence comes from uncultured Bacteroides sp., assembly GCA_902472795.1. Classification (GTDB taxonomy): domain Bacteria; phylum Bacteroidota; class Bacteroidia; order Bacteroidales; family Bacteroidaceae; genus Bacteroides. Next base: position 2,489 of record CABROZ010000004.1, read on the forward strand.
GGATGTAGAGTCGTGGCAGGGCGAAGCGACACTGTATCATACGTTTAAAGACGGAGGGGAGTTGGATGTGAAAGGATATTATTACTATTCAGCCCGCGAACTGCCGGGAGGAGTGACTCTTTATAACCCGATTTCGGATGAAAAATTATGGGATGAGAACTTCTTTACACAAGCGCGCTATAAAAAGAAGTTTTCTACCAAGTGGACATTGCAGGCGCAGGCCAAGTACAACCACAGTTGGAATCGCTATCAGGACAAAGGTGTGGAATATACCGATGGGGTTTATCGGGAAGTACATCGTCAGGATGAATATTACCTGTCGGCGACGTTGCTTTATCAGCCATTGGAGGACTTGACTTTTTCGTTGGCACAGGATGGAGTGGCAAATACCTTACGCAATAGTCTGCCAGCCTGTCCATTCCCTACCCGATACACTTCAATCAGTGCTTTGAATGGCCGTTATCGGACAGATTGGATGACTGCTACTGCTTCTTTGGTCTATACAGCCACTTCGGAACATGTGGAACAGGGCGATAAGCCGGATAATTTTCATCGTCTGGCTCCATCGGTAACGGTGAGCGTCCAACCTTGGCAGGACGAATCTTTGTTCTTTCGGCTGATGTACAAAAGCACTTTCCGTCTGCCAACTTTCAACGATTTGTACTATTTCAGGATGGGCAATCGAGATTTGCGTCCCGAGAAAGCCAACGAATATAATGTAGGCATCACATGGAGTCGCTCAAAATGGACTATCTTCGATTTTTTGTCGATGACCGTAGATGGATATTTTAATGACGTGACTGATAAGATCGTTGCTTTCCCTACGACTTACGTGTGGAAGATGGCCAATTATGGAAAAGTACATGCAACGGGCGTGGATGCCACGTTGTCGGCTTCCATACCGTTGTTTAAGTCTGTTGGGTTATTCGTGTCCGGCAGTTATATGTGGCAGAAAGCCATCGACCTGACTGAACCTGACGGTCCTACTTATAAGGATCAGTTGCCTTATACCCCGTTGCATAGCGGAAATGCGGCAATGGTGATTGAAAATCCGTGGGTGAATGTAGGCTATTCGGTCGTGGGAGTTGGTAAACGATATTTTTTGTCGCAGAATATTCCGGCTAATGAGATAGACGGATATGTGGAGCACACCCTCAGTCTGTCGCACGAATTTGCTTTGAAAGATTGCCGCTTGTCGGTGCAGGCCGAACTGGTGAACCTGACCGACGAACAGTATGACGTTATTAAATACTATCCCATGCCGGGGCGTTCATGGCGGCTGACAGGTATCTTTAAGTTTTAAGGTTGCTACTGATACAGACGGAAGAATATTGGAAAGATGCAGATTTATCAATATCAAACTAAATAAAGATGAAAAGTATGAAAGTAAGAAGTTTTTTGTTTAGCATCTTGTGTATGCTGGTTTTAGGTGCAGGTTTTGCATCGTGTAGTGATGACGATGACGAAAAAGGTCCGGATGATACGGGTTCACAACTGGCTTTGCCGCAGTCACGTATGTTCATTTTGAACGAAGGAGGTTATGGCAGCAACAATGCAGGTATTGCTTTTTATGCCCCCAATGGTGATGCAGACTTCATCAATGATATTTTCTTCTTGCAGAATGCGGCACAATTAGGCGAGACCGGACAGGCAATGATTGAATACGAAGATCAGATTTTCGTGTCTGTTTATGGTTCCAACTATTTGGTAAAACTGAATGCTGCTGGCGTGGAGCAAGGACGGGTTTCTTTCGTAAATGATCCTGATTTGGCGGGTCGCATCCGTTATATTGATGCCGAAGATGGTTACATCTATGCTTCGTTCTGGGGCGGTGCTGTTGCCAAAATTAATGCGACTACTATGGCTGTAGAAGCCAAGTTGACCGGTTTGGGCGACAACATGGAAGGCATTGCTGCCTGTGAGGGCAAGCTCTATGTGGCTAACAGCTGTACTGCCGATTATACTACCTATCATAATGATGTAAAGGTAATCGACCTGAATACTTTTACGCTGGCCGAAACGCTGACTGTAGGAGTGAATCCGAACGCTATACTGGAAGAAGATAATAAGATATTCCTGATTTCCTGGGGTAATTACGGTGATGCGGGTTACTCGTTGCAGATGATTGATCCGGCAGACAACAATAAGGTGACAGAACTGGGTGTGGCAAGCCGCATGTGCGCTGCTAACGATATGTTGTATTTAGTTTACTCTGATTATGCAGGTGCTGTACTGAATACCTTCTTTACTTATGACATCAAAACCGGTCAGCTGAACAACACATCTTTCCTGAAGAGCATACCGGAAGCGTTGAAGAATGCAACAATTTATATGTTGGAAGTGAATGAAAGCAACGGTGATATTTATATCGGTACGACTGATTATAAGACTACTGGTACTATTTACCGTTTCAAGAAAGATGGAACGTTTGTAGAAGAGTTTGGTGCAGGTGGTATCAATCCTAATTCTGCCGTTTTTTTTAATTGATGATGAATAAGTATTTATATTTTATAGGAATATTGGTAGCCTTGCTTCTTTCTTCGTGTGGAGGAAGGAGCAAGGCTTCTTTCGCTGATGGTGGCGACACCATCGCTTTGCGTTATGCCGAGAACCTGACGCTGGTGTCCTATCCGGGCTATACGGTGGCCACGCTGCGCAATCCGTGGGATACGCTGCGTACCTTGCATACGTATGTACTGGTGCCCGAGACGGAGCAGCTGCCGGAACAGCTGCCGGAAGGTACCGTAGTGCGTACACCGTTGAAGAAGTCGGTCATTTACTCGTCCGTACATTGTGCCCTGTTGGAAGAGTTGGGAGCAGGAAGTGCCATCGGTGGAGTGTGCGACCTGAAGTACATTCGCCTGTCTGCCATCCACGAAGGGGTAGCTGCCGGAAAAATAGCCGATTGTGGCGACGGTATGAATCCGGATATGGAAAAGATTATCGACTTGCATCCCGACGCCATCCTGTTGTCGCCTTTCGAGAACAGTGGCGGCTACGGACGGGTAGAGAAGCTGAACATCCCCCTTATCGAATGTGCCGACTATATGGAGACGTCGGCTTTGGGGCGTGCCGAGTGGATGCGCTTCTATGGCCTGCTGTTCGGTGCCGAAGCCGAGGCTGATAGCCTGTTTGCCGAAGTTGACAAGCGCTATCAGGCACTGAAGCAGAAAGCCCGTACTTCTTCCACTTCCCTGTCTATCCTGAGTGAACTGAAGAGCGGATCGGCCTGGTATGTACCGGGCGGACACAGTACGATAGGACGTCTGTTTGCCGATGCTTGCGGGCGTTATGCTTTCGCTGACGACAAGCATAGCGGTTCTGTTCCTCTGGCTTTCGAAACCGTTTTCGACAAGGCGGGCGATGCCGATGTGTGGGTCATCAAGTACAACCGTGACCGCGATATGACATACGCCGACCTGCAGGCCGACTATGCCGGCTATACCGGGTTCAAGGCATTCAAGGAACGTTCGGTATATGGATGCAATACCGATAAGGTGCCTTATTATGAGGAAACTCCGTTCCATCCGGACTATCTGCTGTCTGACTTCATCCAGATTCTTCATCCGGAATTGGGCGGTTTGGGTGGTTTGCGCTATTTTTGCAAGCTGAAAGAAAAATAGTACGAAACTATGTTTCAGTAGTTATTGTCCAATGCTTCTCTATTCAGAGGCCATGCTATTGGCCTTTAACTTCTAACGGTGCAAAGTGGAGTAATAACTCCCTTTAACTCCTTATCACTCCTTAAAAAAAAGTTTATGTCGAAAGGTTGGAAATATGGTTTGGGAATGGGAGTCCTGATAGTGCTTCTGTTTATCGTTAATTTGCTGGTAGGTTCTGTATCCATTCCAGCCGGTGAAGTATTTCGTATCCTTTCGGGAGGCGAGGCCGGGAAAGCAAGCTGGAGCTTCATCCTGTGGGAGTCGCGTTTGCCACAAGCACTTACAGCCTTGTTGTGCGGAGGAGCGCTGGCGGTATGCGGACTGATGCTGCAGACGGCTTTCAAGAATCCGCTGGCAGGTCCTTCCATTCTGGGAATCAATACGGGAGCAAGTCTGGGCGTGGCATGTGTCATGTTGCTGTTCGGCGGGAGCATTTCGGCCGGTACGTTTAGCATGTCGGGTTTCTTTTCGGTGCTGGCCGGTGCTTTTGTGGGTGCCATGGCAATCATGGCACTTATTCTGTTTCTGTCCACACTGATTCGCAGCAATGTGATGTTGCTGATAGCCGGTATTATGATAGGCTATATTGCTTCGTCGGTCATTTCGCTGCTCAACTTCTTTGCTACGGCCGAGGGGGTACAGTCATATATGATTTGGGGAATGGGCAACTTTGGTGGCGTGTCCCTGCAACAAATGCCGGCGTTTGCTTCGGTCACGGTGCTGGGACTGATTGGCTCGTTGTTGCTTATCAAGCCATTGAACGCTTTGCTGCTGGGCGACCGTTATGCGGAGAATCTCGGGGTGAATATCCGCCGTGTGCGCAACTGGCTGCTGATTGTTACCGGTGTGCTGACGGCCATTACTACGGCTTTCTGTGGTCCGGTTTCATTCATCGGGCTGGCTGTTCCTCACGTGGCCCGTCTCATCCTGGGTACCTCCAATCACAACTCGCTGCTTCCTGTCACCATTCTTTGCGGGGCAGCCGTAGCTTTGATCTGTAACTTGTTGTGCGTACTACCGGGCGAAGCGGGAGTCATTCCCTTGAATGCGGTAACTCCTGTGATAGGCGCGCCTGTCGTTATCTATGTTATTGTGAGTCAGCGCAAACATGCTTCTTTTAACTGACAAATGCAACCGGTTGCATAAGGGAAAACTAAAAAAACTGATTTAAATCAATCTCTTATATTGCAGAAACAACTATCTTTGCATCGGTATTAGTAACTAAAAAGATTGAAGCAAATGGAATTACCCGAAGAACCGATGATGCTGTATAGCTTCATCAACATGAAATTAAGAGATTTCTATCCTTCGCTGGATGCTCTTTGCGAGGATATGAATGTGGACAAAGAAAACATCATCCGTAAACTGAAAAGCGTAGGCTTGGAATACAGTGCCGAACGCAACCGTTTCTGGTGATTGTGAAAAATTGAATAAGGTATTTAAAAGCCTCTGTAGCCATAGTCGTTACAGAGGCTTTTTTGTTAAATGCCGCGTTAATTAATATAAAATATGCGTATTCCTTTTTTACTTTTCTGCTTTTTCGAGTTCTAATGTGATGTACACGGAAATTCTCTGGAGATGAACCACGAAAATGATTATAAACTAAAAAAAGAAGACTTATGAAGACAAGAATTGTTTATCTGTTTATTGCTCTCCTCGTAGCAGGAAGCCAAGTATCATTGTTTGCACAGCAAGTAGATGGAGCGAAGAAGAAGCCACGTTTCACTCCTGAGCAGATGATGGAAATGCAAACCAATCGAATTGTGAAGGAATTGGCATTAGACGATGCCACTGCGGCCAAGTTTACGCCGATTTATACCCAATATATGAAAGACTTGCGCGAATGCAGGGCAGAAGCATGGAAGCAGATGAAGCCGGAAAATGCAGAAGCAGGTAAGCAGGTCGAAGCAAAGAAGGAAGTGCCTACCGATGCCGAGGTAGAACAACGCATCAAGGCTCGTTTTGCCAACAGCCGTAAGATGCTGGATTTGCAGGAAAAGTATTATACTGAATTTCGCAAGGTGCTGTCGCCCAAGCAAATTGAGAAGATCTATCAGATGGAGAAAAAACAGGATGGTAACAGAATGCGGAAGAACATGCGTCCCGGTGGTAGAGACGGAAAGCCTTTTTCACAGCCGAAGAACAGATAATCGGAAGCGATTGCTGTAGATATAAATAACAGTTACGGGTTACATGCATCGAAGGTGGAGTGCAGAAGATTACTGAAACTCCTGCCCGATGCCTGTAACCCGTAACTGTTTTAGGCCAAGTTTCCTATTTCATCCAGGTTTTTCTGGATATCCTTGTCGGTGAGTTCGTAGTTGATGAGGTCGCCGGCCAGATATTTGTCGTACGAGGCCATGTCGATAAGTCCGTGTCCGGAGAGGTTGAACAGGATTACCTTTTCTTCGCCTGTTTCCTTGCACTTGTTGGCTTCGCGGATGGTGGCGGCAATGGCGTGGCACGACTCGGGAGCCGGGATGATGCCTTCGACCTGTGCAAACAATACGCCGGCATCGAAGGATTCCAGTTGCTGGATGTCCACAGCTTCCATCAGTCCGTCTTTCAGCAGTTGCGATACGATGACGCCGGCACCGTGGTAGCGCAAACCGCCTGCATGTATGTTGGCCGGGGCGAAGTTGTGTCCCAGTGTGAACATGGGCAGCAGCGGGGTGTAACCGGCTTCGTCGCCAAAGTCGTATTGGAACTTGCCTCGTGTCAGTTTGGGGCAGGAGGCCGGTTCGGCAGCGATGAAACGGGTCTTTTTCCCTTCGAGGATGTTGTGACGCATGAAGGGGAAGGCGATGCCTCCGAAGTTGGAGCCTCCGCCGAAGCAGGCGATCACCATGTCGGGATATTCGCCGGCCATGGCCATCTGCTTTTCGGCTTCCTGGCCGATGACAGTCTGGTGCAGCGTGACGTGGCTCAGCACGGAGCCAAGCGTATATTTACAGTGGGGAGTGGTGCGGGCCAGTTCGATGGCTTCGGAAATGGCTGTTCCTAATGAGCCCTGATAGTTGGGATTGGCGGTCAGGATGTCTTTTCCGGCGCGGGTGGACATGGAGGGAGAAGCAGTGACCTGTGCACCGAACGTGTGCATGATGCTGCGGCGGTAGGGCTTCTGCTCATAACTGATCTTCACCTGATAAACAGCGGCTTCGAGCCCGAACAGGCGGGCGGCATAGGCCAGCGAGGCGCCCCATTGTCCGGCACCGGTTTCGGTGGTGACGTTGGTTACGCCTTCCTTTTTGCAGTAGTAGGCTTGCGGAATGGCCGAGTTCAGCTTGTGCGAACCCATGGGGCTGACACTTTCGTTCTTGAAGTAGATGTGGGCCGGAGTATCGAGGGCCTTCTCTAATCCGTAGGCGCGTACCAGCGGTGTGCAGCGGTAGTATTTGTACATGTCGCGCACTTCTTCAGGGATTTCGATCCAGGCATCGGTCTGGTTCAGTTCCTGCCGGCAAAGCTCTTCGGCAAAGATGGGATACATGTCTTCGGGCTTCAGCGGTTGCTTGGTAGCAGGGTTCAGCGGAGGCATCGGTTTGTTCACCATGTCGGCCTGTATGTTGTACCAGTAGTGGGGAATTTCTTCTTCGGGGAGGATAAATCTTTTTGTTTTGTTGCTCATAGTGGTTAAAATCTTTAATAATTATTGCCCAAATGTAGCTATAATTTTTAGAATGCTATCTTTTTTTCTTGTTTTTTTGCCCATATAGGTTTATTTGTATATGTTTGCCACGTTTCTTTAACTGGCATCAAGATGAAGATCTATCATAAGTATCTGCTCTATCAGAATAAGTGGATTCATCCGTATGTGCGGATTGTGCTGAACATTGTCACCACTCTTTCTTACCTGGCTTCGATATTATTGATTATCGGGGTGGTGTACGAGCATGGATTTACGATTACTGCCGAAGAGTCACATCAGATTGGCCGCCTGTATCAGGGTGTTTGGGTGATGTTTCTGATTGATGTGACCTTGCACATTCTGCTTCAGTATAAGGATACGCGGCGCACGTTCAGCAAACTGACGTGGGTGCTGACAGGCCTGCTGTATCTGACGCTGGTACCCGTCATTTTCCACCGCCCCGAAGTGGAAGGAGCCATCCTTGATTTCTGGAACTTTGTTCACGGGCAGGGCTATCGGTTGGTATTGCTGCTGTTGCTTTCTTTGCTGAGGCTGTCCAACGGAATGGTGCGGCTGCTGGGCAGGCGGACAAACCCTTCGCTGATATTGGCTGTCAGTTTCCTGATTATCATCCTGGTAGGTACGGGTTTGCTGATGTTGCCCCGCTGTACGGTGAATGGCATTTCGTGGGTCGATTCGTTGTTCATATCCACCAGCGCAGTATGCGTCACGGGGCTGACGTCGGTCGATGTGGCCTCGACGTTTACGCCGGCCGGCTTTGTGATCATCATCATCCTTATTCAGATTGGCGGCTTGGGAGTGATGACGCTGACGAGTTTCTTTGCGATGTTCTTCATGGGCAACACGTCGCTCTACAATCAGTTGGTAGTGCGCGACATGGTGAGTTCCGACTCGCTGAATTCGTTGCTGACGACGTTGCTCTATATTCTGGGCTTTACGTTGGTGATAGAGGGGGTGGGGATGCTTGCCATCTGGAGCGACATTCACGGCACGCTGGGTATGAGCCTGAAGGAGGAACTGGCCTTTTCGGCTTTTCATTCCATTTCGGCTTTCTGCAATGCAGGCTTTTCGACGTTACCCGGCAATTTGGGTAACCCGGTGCTGATGTCTGGCCACAATCCGTTGTATCTCTACATTTCTTTCCTTATTATATTGGGAGGTATCGGTTTTCCTATTCTGGTTAATTTCAAGGATATCTTGTTGCACTACGTGCGTCGCTTCTGGCATTTTGTCCGTACACGGGAGTGGGATGCGAGGCGTTTTTATCATTTGTACAACCTGAATACGAAGATTGTGCTCATCCTCACTCTGCTGCTGTTGGTGGTGGGTACGGTGGCCATTGCGGTGCTGGAGTGGAACGGTGCCTTTGCCGAAATGCCGGTGGGCGACAAGCTGACGCATGCTTTCTTCAATGCCGTGTGTCCGCGTACGGCGGGTTTTGTCAGTGTGGACCTGACTGCGTTGGGTGTACAGTCACTACTTATTTACATGTTGCTGATGTGGGTGGGCGGTGGCTCGCAATCGACGGCAGGCGGTATCAAGGTGAATGCCTTTGCGGTGGTGGTGCTGAATTTAGTGGCGGTACTGCGGGGGACGGAACGGGTGGAAGTGTTCGGTCGTGAGCTGTCGTCCGATTCTATCCGTCGGTCGAACGCTACGGTGGTGTTGTCGTTCACTGTTCTGTTCCTTTTCGTTTTCGTTATAAGCCTGATTGAGCCGGAGCATTCGCTGATGGCGATTGCCTTCGAGTGTGTATCGGCCCTGAGTACGGTAGGTTCCAGCCTGAATCTGACACCTTTGTTGCACGACAGCAGCAAACTGCTCATTGTGGTGCTGATGTTTGTGGGGCGTGTCGGTCTGATAACACTGATGCTGGGCATCGTGAAGCAGAAAAAGAATACGAAATACCGTTTCCCAAACGGTCAGATTATCATCAACTGACCTCTCCGAATGCCTTGTTAGAGAGGGGGTTGTTCCACACTTGTGTGGCTCGCGAGCCGTGCAAGTGTTGCTCGTGAGCCGTGCAAGTGTCTCTCGCGAGCCGTACAAGTGTCTCTCCCGAGCCATGCAAGTGCCGTTTGGGGAGCTTGTGAGGCAGGCGGATGAAACTCTTTGGGAAGGGTGGTTTCATTCGCCTGTCAGTCTGTTTATTCCTTGATGATTTCTTTCAGTTTGATGGCTTGGAACAGCATGTGGGCGGTGCTGCTTTCGTAGAAGATGCCCACTGTTTCATGGTCGATCATGGTAAGGCAGGAGTAACCCCAGCCGTTGCCTTCGTCCAACAGAACCTGATGTTGGGGCAGCCAGGTCAGCCCGCCGTCAAGACTGGCTTTCAGGGTGATCATGTTGCGGTTCTTGGTGCTGTTGGGGTTCGAGAAGAGCAGCAGGTCACGATTCAGCACGTTTTCGGCAGCGGGCACATGGATGAGGCTGGCCATGCAGACCGGTTCGATCAGTGCCTTGCGCGATGACGGATGTTCCTGCCACGTGCGTCCCATGTCGCGGGTCGTGGCTACGGCACGACTTCCGCCGCGGTTGTCGCGCATGTTCAGCATCAGTACGCCGGGTTCTACTTCTGCCACCTGTGCTTCGGTGGTGTTGCTGCGTGCCGGTTGGCTGATGTGCCATGTCTGGCCATGGTCTTCGCTGTAGATGATGCAGGCACAGGGGATGCGGTCGGCACCGATGTACTGGCCGGCAAAGACTAACGTACCATTTTCCATGGAGATGCCCCGTCCGGGTCCCTGAAGCAGGAAGAACCATTCGGGATCTTTCACTTGCGAAGTAATGTTGATGGGTGCCGACCAGGTTTTCCCGTCATCGTCGCTGCGGGTCAGCACGAGTTGGGCGGTTTCGTTCAGCTCGTTTCCCTGTCCCGAGTTGCCCCAGGCACGCAGATTGCCCATGCCGTGTGTCCAGGCGGCCATAATCCAGATGGTACCCGTCTGGCGGTCCACCAGGATAGCTGGGTCGCCTACACCATTTTGGGCTTTCGGCAGGTTGCCGTATTCGCCGAAGCTCATGGGGATGCGCATTTTCTCCCACGTCTGTCCGCCGTCTGTGCTGCGGCTGAGGCCGATGTCGATGTGTTCCTGCAGATCGACACTGTTGTTGTAGCGTATATCATAAACACCAAGCAGCGTACCCTTGTTGCTGGTGGCGATGCCCGGAATGCGGTAGGCGGCAGCACCGTCGTCACCGGCATGGCGCACGCCAATGCCTGTGAAGTGTTGCTGTGGCGCAGGCAGTGCATATTGCAGGGGAGCTGTGCCCGAGTCGGTCCTGACTTTGATGATGGATGCTGATATGCGCGAGGTCAGCGAAGCGTCAGGCTTCAGTTGAAGACTGATCCAAAAGTAGTTGACACCCGGATACAACGGCTGTCCGGCCTTCAGGGTAACGGTTCTGCGTGGTGAGGCAACCGTATCCTTCAGTACCGAATACGACGGGTTGGCCTTGAGGGTATAAGGCGGATTGTTGCGCGACAGGTAGGAGGTAGGAGCATAGAACGTTTTACCTTTGCGTTGCACGCCGTCCGTACCGGCGTAGTACAGTTTCAGGGCTGCTATTTCATTCAGGTTGACTTTAGGGCCGAAGGTTACGGTGATGTCCTCCAATACCTTGCTGTGACGGGCATCGATACGCAGGTAGAACAGTTCGTTGTCTGCCCGGTCGATGAGGAGAGGAATGCGGGTTTCGCGGATGCGTACGGTGTCGGCTTCCGATGCTTGCAGGCGAGGGGTGCAGAGCAGGATGAGCAGGAGTGCCAGATAGCGGCAGGTAAAGAAAATCTTCATGATAGATTCATTTAGGGTTTGGACAAAGATAGCAAATTTTGAATTAAACGTTTATCTTTGTTGCAAAATAGCAAACGATATGAAGATTTTTCCTACAACAAGCATCAAGCAACTGGATGCATATACGATAGAAAGTGAACCGATAGCCTCCATTGATCTGATGGAACGGGCTGCCCATGCGTTGGCGAAGGCCATTTCGGAACGTTGGGACGACGTCAGCACTCCCCTTGTAGTGTTCGCCGGACCGGGCAACAACGGTGGCGACGCGTTGGCGGTAGCCCGTCTGCTGGCCGGGCAGGGATATGAACTCGAAGTCTATCTGTTCAATACCAAAGGACAGCTTTCGCCCGACTGCGAAGCAAACAAGGAACGGTTGGCCGGATTGGGCGGCATCGTGTTTCATGAGATTACTTCCCAGTTTGTGCCTCCCCAGCTGACGGAGGATCATGTGGTGATTGACGGACTGTTTGGCAGCGGACTGAACAAACCGTTGAGCGGCGGATTTGCGGCTGTGGTGAAGTACATCAATGCTTCGCCGGCACGAGTAGTGGCCATTGATATTCCTTCGGGCCTGATGGGCGAAGACAATTCAGGGAACATTGCTTCCTGTATTGTTCGTGCCGACGTGACGTTGACATTGCAACTGCCCAAGCTGGCTTTCCTGTTTGCCGAGAATGCTCCGTATGTAGGCGAGTGGGAAATGCTTGACATCGGGCTGAGTGAAGAAGCCATTGACGAGATGGATACCGATTTTTACCTGACGGAACCGGACGACGTGAACTGGCGTCTGAAGACGCGCGATAAGTTTGCACATAAGGGGAACTTCGGCCGTGCCTTGCTGATAGCAGGATCGCAGGGGATGGCCGGTGCGTCTGTGTTGGCGGCTAAAGCTTGCCTGCGTTCGGGGGTAGGATTGCTGACAGTACATGTGCCTTTTTGCAACAACTTCATCGTACAGACTTCCGTACCCGAAGCCATGACGGAGATAGACTTCAGCGAGACGTGTTTCTCCGGAGCAGTGGATACCGACGATTTTCAGGCTGTGGGCATCGGTCCGGGTTTGGGAAAGTCACCCGAAACGGAGAATGCGGTGCTTGAGCAGGTAGAGTCGTGCCAGGTGCCGATGGTGGTCGATGCCGATGCTTTGAATCTGTTGGGCGAACATCGCAGTTATTTAGGACAATTGCCCAAAGGAAGTATCCTGACTCCGCATCCCAAGGAACTGGAACGCCTGGTAGGCAAATGCCAGAACTCGTACGAGCGACTGATGAAGGCGCGCGAACTGGCGCGGTCGGCCGATGTGCACATTGTGCTGAAGGGAGCCTATTCGGCCGTTATATCTCCATCGGGCCGATGCTGGTTCAATACAACCGGAAATCCGGGCATGGCCACAGGAGGCAGTGGCGATGTGCTGACCGGAGTCTTGTTAGCCATGCTTGCACAAGGTTACGATGCGGAAACCGCCGCCCGTCTGGGTGTCTATGTACATGGCCTGGCTGGCGACATTGCTGCCCGCAAACAGGGTGAAACAGCGATGACAGCCGGCGACATTGTGGCTTCGTTGCCAATGGCGTGGAGGATGCTGGAGGGCTGATGTTGGAGGGTGTGTCGTAATTAAAAGAGGCTGACTTCTTGTTAGCTTTTAGGCACGGATTATGCGGAATATACGGAGACAGAAATAGAATAATCCGTGAATTTCCGTGTAATTCGTGCCTAAAGGAAAGCAATTCCTTATTTTGACACATCCCCATTTTTAGAACAGTTTATCAATGGTTTTGATGTTCAGATCCTTGAGCTCTTTCACTGCACGGTCGTAGTATTTGCTCTCTTCCAAGTATTTGTTCACGTGGGCATCAACACCGATGATGGCAGTACATCCTTCGGCTGCTGCAATGTGCCAGAACTTGGGGTGAGGGAACGATTCGGTGCCGTGTGTTTCGTTGTACGAGGCATAGCTGATGTTGTACTCCAGCGGTATGTTCAGTCGGGCGGCGGCGCGACAGATGTGTCGGCTGATGGTGGTGCAGTGATGATCCCACTCGGGATAGGACAGCATGAAGAGGTCGGGATGGGCCAGACAGCAGAATATTCCGCTCTCCATGCCTTCGATGGCGCTTTCTTCGTACAGGTCGAGCATGTCATGGCTGTCGGTATGGCGTCCGAAGTAGGGAAATTTTTCGTCAGTGTGATAAAAGTGATTGCCGAATAGCAGGTAATCCAACTTGTATTCCTTGGCCTGTTCTTTCAGCCAGGGCATGTATTCGGGGAAATATTCGCATTCCAATCCGATCTTGATGTCTATCTGGTCGCGGTATTTTTCGCGCAGGGCACGCAGACTTTCTACGTATCCGGGAAGTTCATCGGGCAGCATGCGGATGTTTGATACATAATCGGTGTGATACTTCCAAGGAGTGTGGTCGGAAAAGCCGAGCACTTGAAACCCGCCTTTGATGGCACTCAATACAAAATCTTCGTCACTTCCTGTGGCGTGCTGGCAGCGGGTGGTGTGGGTGTGATAATTTGTTTTCATTCTTTTGTTATGATTTCGTCCATGCGGATGTCGAAGGCTTCCGCCGGAATTTCTTCTACGATTTGGAAAGGGAAGCAGATGCCTATCTTTCGAGCCGACGGTATGCGGGGCAGCAGGCGGTCGTAGTAGCCTTTTCCGCGTCCCAGCCGGTTGCCCCGACGGTCGAAAGCTACGCCGGGCACTACAATGAGGTCGATGGCATCGTAGTCGCAGAACGGAGCCCCCGAAGGCTCTTCAATGCCATATCGGCCGATGGTCAGATCTTCTGGACCGGTGTATTGGCGTAATTCCAGCTCGTCATTCACAACTGCCGGAAGCAGTATCCGCTTGTTGCGGCTCCACTTCCGGATAAAATCGTGAGTATCTACTTCGTCTTTCAGCGAGTGATATAGTAATATGGTATGGGCTGCCTCGAAAGCCGGATGGCTTTCGAGAGCCGCCATTATTTTAGCAGACATAAGCGTAGCGGAAGAGCTGTGTTGCGTCTTCAACAAAGCCATCTGCCTGCGCAGTTCTTTTTTCTTTTCCTTCATTGTCTTTCTCGTTTTGTGGCATGGCTTCCGGAGCTTTGGGGAATGCTTCGCCTTTTTCCAGAATGTCCAATGCAGTCTTTACCGTCGCATCGCTCTGGTTGAGGTAACGGATGTAAGGCTCGCGGCCTAAAATGTTGTAGATGATGTTTCCGTAAAGAGCTTTCTCCAGCAGCTGGTGCGACTTGTGAATAAGCAGGTTGCGGCGTTTCACACCCTTGGAGTCGGCAAAGCGGATAAACTGATCCACGATGCCCTGGCGGCGAAGGTATTGCAGCATGTCTTCTTCGTTTTCAAATTCGCTCAACTTGGCGCGGTTACGGTCGCTGTACTGGAAACTGTATTGCAGAATCAGACCCTTGCTGCTGACTTCGATGAGGTAGGAAGTGACTCCGGTAGTGTCCTGCGGAACAAAGACATCGGGCATGATACCACCTCCTCCATAGACGGGACGTCCCAGTGTGGTGTAATACTTCTGGTCTTCGTTAAGCTTGATGCTGTCTTTCGAGAAGAATTCGCCATGCTCGTAACGGTTGATCCAATCCATTTCGTATTGGCTGTTGTTGCCGTTCTCGTAGGGGCGCTGGATGCAACGGCCCGACGGGGTGTAGTAGCGTGCGATGGTCAGGCGGATGGCCGAACCGTCGCTGAAGTCGATCGGTTGTTGTACCAATCCTTTTCCGAACGAACGACGGCCTACGATGGTACCGCGATCGTTGTCCTGTATGGCACCGGCAAATATTTCGCTTGCCGAGGCTGAACCTTCGTTAACCAATACCACGAGCGGCATTTTCTGGCAACTGCCTGTCCCGTTGGCATATTCTTCCATTCGGGGATATTTGCGTCCCTGGGTGTAAACTATCAGTTTGCCTTCGGGCAAGAACTCGTTGACCATGCGGGTTGCGGCTTCCATGTAGCCTCCGGTGTTGTCGCGCAAGTCGATGATAAGACCCTGGCAATCTTTATGGCTCAATTGGGCAATGGCATTCAGTAATTCCACGTGAGTGGTGCGTCCGAATTTGCTGATTTGTATGTAGCCGAATTTGTCATTGATCATGTAAGCTGCATCAATGGTGTTTTGGGGGATGTCACCACGGGTAATGGTGAAGTCGAGCAGTTTTTTTTCAGAAGCACGTTTAATGCCTAACTTGACGGTTGATCCTTTGGGACCTTTCAGGTTGCGCATTGCTTTTTCATTGGTCAGTCCTTTGCCTACAAATAGACTGTCGTTTACCATGACAATGCGGTCGCCGGCTATCAGTCCGACCTTTTCAGCCGGTCCGCCGGGCACGACACTGTTGACGTGTATGGTGTCTTCCTGTATGGTAAACTGTACGCCGATGCCGCTGAAGCTGCCTTCCAGTTCAGAGTTCACTTCTTCCAGCTTCTGTGCGGGGATGTAGGTAGAGTGGGGATCCAGTTCGGCCAGAATCTGTGGCATGGCTTTCTCCACCAGATCCGCCATGTTGACGGTATCTACATACTGGTCATCGATGACTCGCAGCAAGGCATTGAGCTTGTTGGACGAGCCGTTGATGATGCCAAGCTTTGTCCCGCCATAGTGCTTGGCATAGAATGTCCCAATAAGAATGCCCGCAACCACACAGACGGCTATGATGAGCGGCATGAAGCGGGATGAATTCTTTGTACTCATATATTAAGTAAATGATTAGTGGTTAGTATATATATAGTTAGCTCTGTTTATTTGTCGATAGGAAGATAGACCACTTCGATGCCTGCCCTCCGGAGTAATTCGATACCGTCTTCAAGGCGATACTTCTCGGAATAGACTACTCGTTTGATTCCTGCCTGAATGATCAGTTTGGAGCATTCGATGCACGGCGAAGCCGTGACGTACATGGTTGCTCCGTCGCTGCTGTTGTTCGAGCGGGCTATCTTGGTGATGGCGTTGGCTTCGGCATGCAGCACATAGGGCTTGGTGACGTTGTTCTCGTCTTCGCATACGTTTTCGAAGCCGGAAGGGGTACCGTTGTAGCCATCGGAAATAATCATCTTGTCCTTGACGATCAGTGCACCTACCTGGCGGCGCTTGCAATAGGAGTTTTCGGCCCAGATGCTTGCCATGCGTATGTAGCGCTTGTCCAAAGCTGCCTGTTTTTCGTTTTCTGCGTTGTCCATGTTCGTTTATTGTTTAGCAAATCCTATCAGGCAGGTCGTCTGCCCTTCTTTATAATAAAGGGTGATTTGGTTTTCGTCACCCTCGTATTTGAATACGTTTTGCATGCCTTTGATGAATTCTTTGGCAAGCGGATCGGTTTCGGAAGCTGTGATATTCAGGTTAAGACCGACCGTATTGTTTTTGCCATTGGCCGACCATGTCCCGGTAGCTTTTTTTACTTTGGCTCCGTTGACGGTGACCTTGGTGCTACTAAACTCTCCGTTCACTTCCGTCCCTTCGAAGGTGACGGTAAAGTTGTCTTTGGTTTTAAAAAGCTCGATGCTTCGGTTGTATGCGGCTTCCGAGTCCCAGACAATGGCTCCGAACTGTTCTTTTTCTTTTCCTTCGATGGTCAGTCGGCTCATCTTCCAGGTTTTACCGGTAAAGATCCGTTCGATATCGTCTTCGTTATTGCATCCGCTGAAGGTCGGAATCAGAATCAGCATCAGTAACAGGTGGCAAATATACAATGATTTTCTTTTCATTGGCAGTTTTCTTTTATTCCGTTTCTTATTAATAATGCGTCGATGGTGGGCTCTTGTCCGCGGAAACGCTTGTAGAGTGTCATTGGATGTTCGGTTCCCCCCTTCGACAGAATGTTCTCGCGGAAAGATTGGGCTACTTCCGGATTGAAAATACCTTTCTGTCTGAATAGCGAGAATGCATCGGCATCCAGCACTTCAGCCCACTTGTAGCTGTAGTACCCGGCTGCGTATCCGCCTGCGAAGATGTGCGAGAACTGGGTGCTCATGCAGGTTTCTTCGAGTTGTGGCAGAATTTGGGCTTCGGCCCATGCCTTTTTTTCGTACGTACGCACATCGCCTTCAAAAGGTGTGGTGCGGGTGTACCAGGCCATGTCGAGCAAACCGAAGCTTACCTGACGCAGGCAGGCATAGGCAACGTTGAAGTTGCGTGCGTCTATCAGGCGTTGTACCAGTTCGTCGGGAATCAGTTCGCCTGTCTGGTAGTGACGGGCAAAGGTATGCAGGAATTCTTTTTCGGTAGCAAAGTTCTCCATGAACTGCGAAGGGAGTTCTACAAAATCCCAATAAACATTTGTGCCACTCAGACTTTCGTAGGTCGAATTGGCAAACATGCCGTGCAGGCTATGGCCGAATTCGTGCAGGAATGTCTCGACTTCGCCGAAAGTCAGCAGAGCGGGCTTGTCCTGAGTGGGTTTAGTGAAGTTCATCACCAGTGAAACGTGCGGACGGCTGTTTTCGCCAGTTCGTTGATCTATCCATTGTCCCTTGTAACTGGTCATCCAGGCTCCCGAACGTTTTCCGGCACGGGGATGGAAGTCGGTATAGAGTACAGCCAGGAAACTGCCGTCGCGGTCGAATACTTCGTAGGCATCTACATCTTTGTGGTAAACGGGAATCTCCGGATTCTTTCGGAAGGTGATGCCGTAAAGACGGGTAGCCAGGCCGAATACGCCTTTCTTCACGTTCTCCAATTCGAAGTAGGGGCGAAGCATTTCGTCGTTGATATTGAACTTTCGGTCTTTCAGCTTTTGTGAATAATAACTCCAGTCCCATGGCATCAGTACGAAATCCTCGCCTTGCTCTTCACGAGCCACTGCCTGTACTTCGGCAAATTCCTTCAGAGCCGTCGGCTTGTAGGCTTCAAGTAGTTGCCTAAGCAGGCGATAGACATTTTCGCTGTTTTGTGCCATGCGTCGTTCCAGTTTGTAGGAGGCATAGTCCTTGTATCCCAGCAGACGGGCGATTTCCAGACGCGTGTTGACCAGTTGCTTTACGATCTCCTGATTATTGCAGGCATTGGGGTGTGTACATTTTGTATTGTAGGCCATGTAGAGTTCCTTCCGTAGTTCGCGGTCGTCGGCGTAGGTCAGGAAAGGTACATAGCTGGGAGCTTGCAGGGTAAAGATCCATCCTTCCTGTCCTTTCTCTTTGGCGGTTTCCCGAGCTGCTTCGATGGCGCTCTCCGGCAAGCCCTTCAGTTGGCTATCGTCAGTCAGCACCAGTTGGTAGTCGTTGGTTTCCTTCAGGTTGTTTTCGCTGAATTGCAGGGTAAGCAGGCTCAATTGCCGTGACAGGTCGCGATACTTTTCTTTATCGGTTCCTTGCAGGTTGGCTCCGCTTCGTACAAATCCTTCGTAGGTATCCTCGGTCAGTTTCCGTTGTTCGGCCGTCAGCGCTTCGTCGTTGCGATGTTCGTAGGCCGTCTTGACGCGTTCGAAGAGGTGTTCGTTCAGTGTGATGTTATTGGCATGCTCGCTTAGGAGAGGCATGAGTTCCTTGGCCAGATCCTGCATGGCATCGTTGGTCTCGGCACTAAGCAGATTGTCAAACACCGTTTCGACACGGCGAAGCAGTTCTCCCGACAGTTCCAATGCCAATATTGTGTTTTGAAAGTTGGCGGGAGCCGGATTGTGGACGATGGCGTCTATTTCTTCATTTTGGCGACGTATTCCTTCGCGTATGGCAGGGGCGTAGTGTTCTACGGCAATACGGTCGAAAGGGACGGTGCCGTGGGGAGTATGGATATTTTCGAAAAAAGGATTCTGAGTTTGCATCATTTTCGTAAAAGCTATCGTAAAACAACCGTTGTTGAGGCTTTTCCATCAGGCCCTTTGTCAAGTAACCTTCTGAAACAATACACAAAAGTGCAAAAAAAATAGGCGATTCAGTTCGAAGATGCCTATACTTTAATAATTTCTAACTGTTTGTGTGATTGTCTTGAGCAGCTTCTGCTATTTGAGTACCTTCCCGAACAGCTTATGCCGAGTGAGTGCACTACCTATTGCACTGTGAGTGCACTAACTACTGCACTGTGAGTGCACTGACTACTGCACTGCGAGTGCAATAACTGTTGCACTGTGAGGCTATCATTGTTTTGTAGGGATTAAGAAGAATAAAAAAATAGGCGGCTTCTGTTGAAGCCGCCTATGTCTTAGTATCTTTTTACTGTCAATTAGCAGTTTACAGATGCCATGTGAGCGATCAGATCGAGAACCTTGTTAGAATAACCGATTTCGTTATCATACCAAGATACAACCTTAACGAAAGTATCAGTCAAGTAAACACCTGCGTTAGCATCGAAGATAGAAGTCAGTGTGCAACCCAGGAAGTCAGAAGAAACAACTGCATCTTCTGTGTAACCCAGTACACCCTTCAGTTCGCCTTCAGAAGCTTCCTTCATGGCAGCGCAGATAGCTTCCTTAGAAGCAGGCTTAGCCAAGTTTACAGTCAGGTCAACTACAGAAACATCCAAAGTCGGAACACGCATTGAGATACCAGTCAGCTTACCGTTCAGTTCAGGAATAACTTTACCTACAGCCTTAGCAGCACCAGTAGAAGACGGGATGATGTTGCCAGAAGCAGCACGACCACCTCTCCAATCCTTCATAGAAGGACCGTCAACAGTCTTCTGAGTAGCAGTTGTAGAGTGAACTGTAGTCATCAAACCGTTTACGATACCGAACTTGTCGTTCAGAACCTTAGCGATAGGAGCCAAGCAGTTAGTAGTACAAGAAGCGTTAGATACGAATTGAGTACCCTTAACGTAAGTCTTTTCATTAACACCGCATACGAACATCGGAGTGTCATCCTTAGAAGGAGCAGACATAACTACATATTTGGCACCAGCTTGGATGTGAGCCTGAGCTTTTTCTTTAGTCAGGAACAGACCAGTAGATTCAACTACGTATTCTGCGCCAACTTCGTTCCATTTCAGGTCAGCAGGATTCTTTTCTGCAGTTACGCGGATTTCCTTGCCGTTAACAATCAGTTTGCTGTTTTCAACGTCAGCTTCGATAGTACCGTCGAATGCACCGTGCATTGTATCATACTTCAGCATGTAAGCCAAGTAATCTACCGGGCAAAGGTCGTTAATACCAACGATTTGGATATCGTTTCTTTTTTGAGCTGCGCGGAATACGAAACGTCCGATACGTCCGAATCCATTAATACCTACTTTAATCATTTTGTTTAAACTTTTAAGGGTTTTATAATGTTTAAAAATAAACTTTCGAATTTCTCCGGCAATTCTTTTTCTGAATTGCGGTGCAAAAGTAAGAAAATGTTTTTATATTCGTACTTAAAATCATTATTAAATAATTCAAAAGATGAGAAAAAGTAAGTTTTTGCAGGATTTTAAAGCATTTGCGATGAAGGGAAATGTGGTGGATATGGCTGTCGGTGTGATTATCGGCGGAGCATTTGGCAAGATTGTCTCTTCGTTGGTGGCGGATATCATTATGCCGGTTTTCGGGCTGTTGGTCGGTGGTGTAAACTTTGTCGATTTGAAGTGGGTGATGAAGCCTGCACAAGTAGTGGACGGGAAAGAAGTAGCAGCTGTCACACTGAATTATGGCAATTTCTTGCAGATGACTTTTGACTTTTTGGTCATAGCCTTTTCCATATTCCTATTTATTAAGTTGCTGACGCGCTTTACGGCTAAAAAGAAAGCCGAGGCCGCTGCAACTCCGCCTGCACCTCCTGCACCGTCGAAGGAGGAACTGCTGTTGACTGAAATCCGTGACCTGCTGAAGGAACAGAATGCCGGTAAGTGAAAGAATGGCATGTGTGCGAGCCTTGCGGGTCTCTGGTGCGTCTGGAGAGTTGCTGATGCGATGGACGCTTATTTCTTTTTATCATTTTTGTCGAATCATAGCGCTTATTCGCAGGCTTTTTGCTAAATTTGCCAATTATTTACAAAACCATTACTGACATTATATGCAAGAGAAGATTATCATTCTTGATTTCGGTTCGCAGACAACCCAGCTTATCGGTCGCCGTCTGCGCGAGCTGAACGTCTATTGCGAGATTGTGCCTTATAACAAGTTTCCGCACGATGATGAAAGCGTAAAAGGAGTTATTCTGTCCGGAAGTCCTTTTTCCGTGTACGACGAAAGTGCTTTTAAGGTGGACTTGAGCGGCATTCGCGGTAAGTACCCTATCCTTGGCATTTGTTACGGTGCGCAGTTCATTGCTTATACCAATGGCGGAAAGGTGGAACCGGCTGGCAGTCGCGAGTATGGACGTGCTCATTTGCAGACCTTTGATAAGAACAATCTGCTGTTTCACGGCGTACGCGAAAACTCACAGGTGTGGATGAGTCATGGCGATACTATCACGGCTATTCCGGATAATTTTAAAGTTATCGCTTCGACCGATAAGGTTCGAATCGCTGCTTATCAGGCCGAAGGTGAGCCGATGTGGGGTGTTCAGTTCCATCCCGAAGTTTTTCACAGTGAAGACGGAACCCAGATGCTGAGAAATTTTGTTGTCGAGGCTTGTGGTTGTCATCAGACTTGGAGTCCTGCATCGTTTGTCGATACTACCGTAGCCGAACTGAAGGAACAGTTAGGCAACGATCGTGTCATTTTAGGCTTGAGCGGTGGAGTCGATTCAACGGTGGCTGCAGTGTTGCTGAATCGTGCCATTGGTAAGAATCTGACTTGCATCTTCGTAGATCATGGTCTGTTGCGTAAGAACGAATTTCAGAATGTCATGCACGACTATGAAGGACTTGGTCTGAATGTGATAGGAGTAGATGCCAGTGACAAGTTTTTCAAGGATCTGGAAGGAGTAACCGATCCCGAACAGAAACGAAAGATTATCGGCCGCGACTTTGTGGAGGTTTTCAATGCGGAAGCACACAAGATAACCGACGCCCGCTGGTTGGCTCAGGGTACGATTTATCCCGACCGAATTGAGAGCCTGAATATTACGGGTAAGGTGATCAAGAGCCATCACAATGTGGGTGGACTGCCAAAGGAAATGAATCTTCAGCTGTGCGAACCGTTGAAGTGGTTGTTCAAGGATGAAGTACGTCGCGTTGGTCGTCAGTTGGGCATTCCCGAACACCTGATTGGTCGTCATCCCTTCCCCGGCCCCGGATTGGCTGTGCGTATTTTGGGTGATATTACTCGTGAAAAGGTGCGCATCCTGCAAGACGCTGATGATATCTTTATCCGTGGCTTATGGGATTGGAAGGTGAAGGATGCCGACGGCAATGAAACATGTCTCTACCACCAGGTATGGCAGGCCGGTGTAATTTTACTTCCTGTTCAGTCGGTAGGCGTGATGGGTGACGAACGTACTTATGAACGTGCCGTTGCCTTGCGTGCCGTCACTTCGACAGATGCCATGACGGCCGATTGGGCACATTTGCCTTATGAGTTCTTGGGAAAGGTTTCCAATGATATTATAAATAAGGTGAAAGGTGTGAATCGCGTCACTTACGATATTTCTTCCAAACCACCTTCGACAATCGAATGGGAATAAGGAAGAGCGTGTAAAGTTTTTCTTTTCGTTTTAAGTTTTCCTTTCTTCGGCGTGGGATGATTCAGCTGATGATTGTCGGGTGGAAGGGGGATGAAAGCGGAAAGAAAAACTTTTTTTATTCTGGAGAGCAGCTTTGCCGGATGTTTATAGCCAGCTTTGATTACGCAGACCGGTTTCGTTTAAGCAAGGCAAATCCGGGGAATGACATACGTGGCTCCGACTATTGGGCAATAGCCGGTTGGATGAAGTCGGTCAGTAGTGCAGCGTCCGGAATGAAGATTTCTCCTCGGTGTAGCTCGATCAATCCTTTTTCTTGCATACTATTCAGAGCTTTTGAAACGCTCATGCGGGTTTCATTGGTGATTCTCGCTAACTCTTCCATTTTGATTTTCAGAATTTTCTCGCCGACCGGACGTTCCGACCGATTTAAAATAAAACCAATGATTCGAGCTTCGATAGTTGAACCTATCGGGCTCCATAACCGGTTGTTAAGTGTCTGGAGGCGATTGCTGATGATATTCATGTAGTTCAGGCGGAAGATGTCGTATTTGAACAGATTGCTCATGACGAAGCTTTTACTGATGCTTACCGTATGCGTCAGTGTACGCGCTGTATAGGTAGATACATAAGAAGTCTTCATGCCAAACATTGAATAGGGCTCGATCAGGCAGGGTGCTTGAATCGTTTCGATCAGGCTATAGGAACCTGCTAATGTGGTAGAAGAGGTTATTTCACCGCTTAGTACGAATACCAGTTGATCACATGGAGCACCCGCCTCGATGAAGACTTTGCCGGCTTTATGCTTGATGAAGTGTAGTCGTACTTTCTCCAATATGTTGGTAAAATCTTCTTGGGCTAATCCTTGGAAGAGTGGAAGCTGCAATAAAGTATCGAACATTGTATCCATGATGTTTTCCTCTTCTTATTTTAAGGCAAAATTAGATATAATAGGCGGCTACTGTAAAAAGATTGTACTTCTTTTTGTATTTTTTATTGTTTCTTAAACGTGTTATTCGTCTAAGCATTTGAACTTGTTGCGTCTGGTGGAGTGGGTTCCGTCTTTTCTTCAGGATATTTCTGAAAGGTCGGAGTCTCGTCGGGCAAATGGTCGTCACCGGAAATGTTGTCGGATGGAGAAGGGTTGTCTGCATCGTTTGTTTCTTCATTGTCTTCCAGATCCTCGTCTTCGAATGGATTGGGACGTTGCGGTCCGTATTTCATAAAAGCAACGGCACATACCGTACCGGCAATGGCTCCACTCAGATGCCCTTCCCACGAAGTCGATGCCTTGGCGAACTGGGGGAACATGTTCCATACGAGTCCACCGTAGAGGAAAGTGACGAGCAGCGAGATGGCAATTAATGGAACATATTTCCGCAACAGGCCACTGAAGAAAAGGAAGAAAGCCAGTCCGTAGATAATCCCGCTTGCCCCTATATGCCATCCTGGCTTCCCGATGAAAAATGTCAATAATCCGCAGCCAATCCATATGGCGAACAGAATGTAAGGAGCAATTTGCCGATAGAAATAGAACAAGCACCACGAAAGAAAGAAAAACGGCAAGGTGTTGGCAAAAAGATGTTTGAAGCTGCTGTGTACTAATGGATGTGCGAAAATGCCGAACACTCCTCTACGTTGCATCGGATATATACCGAGCTTTGTGAAGTCCCAGTCCATGCCAACCTCTAATATTTCCAATATATAAAGAATAAATAGGATGAACAAAGGTATGATTGCCGCCACTGCCATCCTGCGTATATCATGTTTCATATTTCACATATTTGTCTTTATTCCCCACAATACTACGCATTATTTGGAGAAAAAACGAAAAAAAACGAACTTTTTATTTTGTTTATAGGCATTAATTTGTACTTTTGGCATTGCTACACGTTGTGTAGCGCATATGTGGCCTGAATAATTAACCTTTAAATAATAGCACAACTATGAGTTATTTACGATTTGACAAGACCCTGATGATTAACTTGCAGGAATCTTTGCCAAGGGAGATTCTGCGGTCGAATAAATCGGGCGCTTATCATTGTACAACAATTGTAGATTGTAACACACGCAAATATCATGGATTGTTGGTGATTCCCGTTCCCAACTTGGATGATGAAAACCATGTGCTGCTATCTTCATTGGATGAAACGGTAATTCAGCATGGTGCGGAGTTTAACCTGGGATTGCACAAATATCAAGGTAATCACTATAGTCCCAACGGGCATAAGTATATCCGTGAGTTTGATTGCGAGCACATTCCGGCAACTACCTACCGTGTGGGAGGCGTAATTCTCCGTAAGGAAAAGATTTTTGTACATCATGAAAACCGGATTCTGATCCGTTATACCTTGGTCGATGCCCATTCGGCAACAACACTTCGTTTCCGTCCTTTCTTAGCTTTCCGCAGCGTGCGTGAATATACACACGAAAATCCGCAGGCGAGCCGCGATTATCAGTTGGTGGAAAATGGAATCAAAACCTGTATGTATCCGGGATATCCTGAACTGTTCATGCAGTTGAACAAGAAAAATGAGTTCCACTTCCAGCCTGATTGGTATCGGGGTATCGAGTATTCCAAAGAGCAGGAGCGTGGATATGACTTTAATGAGGATTTGTATGTGCCCGGTTACTTTGAGGTGGATATTAAGAAGGGCGAAAGCATCGTCTTTTCGGCCGGTATATCCGAGATTTCAACCCGCAGGCTGAAGCAGACGTTCGAAGAAGAAGTGGCTGACCGTACTCCGCGTGACAGTTTCTATCACTGCCTGGTGAATTCGGCACATCAGTTCCATAATAAACAGGGCGACGAACACTATGTGTTGGCCGGTTATCCGTGGTTTAAATGCCGTGCACGTGATTTGTTCATTTCCTTGCCGGGTCTGACGTTGGCTATCGGTGAGCTTGATGAATTTGAGGACGTGATGAAGACTGCGCAAAAAGCTCTGTACGAATTTATGAACGGCGAACCTCGTACTTACAAAATTTACGAGATGGAGCATCCGGATATTTTGTTATGGGCTGTGTGGACATTGCAGCAGTACGCCAAGGCAACTTCGCGTGAGCAATGTCGGGCGAAGTATGGAAAATTGTTGGAAGACATGATGGCTTATATTCGCAGCCGTAAACACGACAACCTCTTCTTGCACGACAACGGTCTGCTATATACCAATGGAACCGAGAAGGCTGTCACCTGGATGAATTCTACAGTAAATGGACATCCGGTGATTCCACGTACCGGTTATGTGGTTGAAATCAATGCCTTGTGGTATAACGCACTTCGTTTTGTTGCAGACATGGTACGTGAAGAGGGTAAGGTAGAGCTGGCTGACCAACTGGATGCACAGGCCGAGATTACAGGCAAGTCATTTGTCAGTGTCTTCCGAAATGAATATGGCTATCTGTTCGATTATGTCGATGGTTACATGATGGATTGGAGTGTTCGCCCCAACATGATTTTTACCGTGGCATTCGATTATTCACCATTGGACCGTGCACAGAAAAAGCAAGTTCTTGATATTGTTACGAAAGAACTGCTGACCCCGAAGGGCTTGCGTACGCTGAGTCCCAAGAGCGGCGGATATAATCCCTATTATGTAGGTCCGCAGATTCAGCGTGATTATGCTTATCATCAAGGTACGGCATGGCCATGGCTGATGGGTTTCTACATGGAGGCTTACTTGCGTATATATAAGATGAGTGGCATTTCGTTTGTTGAACGTTACCTGATTGGTATGGAAGACGAGATGACCTGTCACTGCATCGGCACTTTGCCAGAACTGTTTGATGGAAATCCGCCCTTTACCGGTCGTGGCGCCGTTTCGTTTGCCATGAATGTTGCCGAAATACTGAGAATATTGAAATTGTTGTCTAAGCTTAAACAATACGAGGAGGAAAAAGGATGAGAGTTCTAATGTTTGGTTGGGAATTTCCTCCCAAGATATATGGTGGTCTTGCTGTTGCTTCCTATGGTATAACGAAAGGGTTGAGTCTGCAAGGCGATGTAGAGACTATCTTCTGTATGCCTAAGCCTACGGGGCAGGAAGAACAGTTTCTGAAAATTGTGGGTATGAACCAGGTACCTATTGTGTGGCGCGATCTTGATTACGACACATTGAAGTCGCGATTGTATGGCCAGATGACTCCGGAAGATTACTATGCATATCGGGATCATATCTATGCAGACTTCTCGTATATGCATGTCAACGATATGGGCTGTATGGAATTTGCCGGTGGTTATCCGGGCAATCTGCATGAAGAAATCAACAATTTCTCCATCATTGCCGGAGTTGTGGCACGCAAGGAGCAGTTTGACATCATTCATGCGCACGACTGGCTAACGTATCCGGCTGGTGTTCATGCCAAGATGGTCAGTGGCAAGCCGTTGTGCATCCACGTGCATGCCACCGATTTCGACCGTTCGCGTGGCAAGGTGAATCCTACTGTTTACTCGATCGAGAAGAACGGTATGGACTATGCCGACTGCATCATGTGTGTATCCGAATTGACTCGCCGTACCGTGATTAATGAGTATCATCAGGATCCGCGCAAGGTTTTTGCCATGCACAATGCTGTGTATCCGCTTTCTCAGGAATATCAGGACATTCCTCGTCCCGATCATTCCAAGGAGAAGATTGTTACCTTCTTGGGTCGTATCACCATGCAGAAGGGACCTGAGTATTTTGTAGAGGCAGCATCGCTCGTTCTGCATCGTACCCGTAATATCCGTTTTGTGATGGCCGGCTCGGGCGATATGTTGGATGCCATGATTAATCTGGTTGCTGAACGTGGTATAGCCGACCGTTTCCATTTCCCCGGTTTCATGAAAGGAAAGCAGGTGTATGAGGTTTACAAGGATAGTGATGTATTTGTGATGCCTTCCGTCTCCGAGCCTTTTGGCATAGCGCCTTTGGAGGCCATGCAGTGTGGTACGCCTTCTATCATATCCAAGCAGTCGGGATGCGGTGAAATTCTTGATAAGGTCATCAAGGTGGACTATTGGGATATTCATGCGATGGCCGATGCCATTTATGCCATTTGCAATTATCCGTCACTTTTCCATTACTTACAGGAAGAAGGAAAGAAAGAAGTTGATGGAATAACTTGGGAAAAGGTAGGCTTGAGGATTCGTGCCCTATATGAGAATGTGTTAAGGAACTATAGGTAAACACTAAAACAATAATTAGCAATGAGAACAATCTGTTTTTATTTTGAAATACATCAAATCATTCATCTGAAACGTTATCGTTTCTTTGATATAGGCAATGATCATTATTATTACGATGATTATGCCAATGAAACCAGCATTAATGAGGTAGCCGAGCGTTCATATATCCCGGCGTTGAATGCCCTTATTGAAATGGTCAAAAATTCGGGCGGTGCCTTTAAGGTTGCCCTTTCTGTTTCGGGCGTAGCATTGGAGCAATTGGAGATTCATGCTCCGGCGGTTATAGACTTGTTGCATCAGCTGAACGATACCGGCTGCTGTGAATTTCTGGCAGAGCCTTATTCGCATGGACTTTCTTCGTTGGCCAATGAAGATTGCTTCAGAGAAGAAGTGATGCGTCAGAGTGCCAAGATGAAACAAATGTTTGGTAAGGAGCCGAAGGTGTTCCGTAACTCCAGCTTGATTTACAACGACGAAATTGGAGCTATTGTTGCAAGTATGGGCTTTAAAGGCATGCTGACCGAGGGCGCCAAATATATCTTGGGTTGGAAGAGTCCGCACTACGTATATCATTGCAATATGAATCCTAATTTGAAGTTGCTGTTGCGTGATTATAAGTTGTCTGATGATATCAGTTTGCGTTTCTCCAATTCGGAGTGGAGCGAATATCCGTTGTTTGCCGATAAGTACATCGGATGGATTGATTCACTGCCACAAGAGGAGCAGGTGATTAATATCTTCATGGAGCTGTGCGCATTGGGTATGTCGCAACCGTTATCCTCCAATATTCTGGAGTTCCTGAAAGCGTTGCCGGGATATGCCAAAGAGAAGGGCATTACTTTCTCTACGCCTACCGAAATCGTTACGAAGCTGAAGTCGGTATCGCAACTTGACGTTCCTTATCCGATGTCGTGGGTTGATGAGGAAAGGGATACAAGCTGCTGGTTGGGTAATGCTATGCAGCGCGAAGCCTTTAATAAGTTGTATAGTGTGGCTGAACGTGTCCATCTGTGCGACGACCGTCGTATTAAGCAGGATTGGGATTACTTGCAGGCAAGTAACAATTTCCGTTTCATGACGACCAAGAACAGCGGTGTAGGTTTGAATCGTGGCATTTACGAGTCTCCTTACGATGCTTTTACCAATTACATGAATATCTTGGGCGACTTCATCAAGCGTGTGGATGCTCTTTATCCGGAAGATATTGATAACGAAGAACTGAATGCCTTGTTGACGACAATCAAGAATCAGGGTGATGAAATAGAGAAGTTGAACAAGGAATTGGAGAAGGCACAGGCTAAGTTGGCTAAACTGACGGCTGAGAAGAAGCCTGCTGTCAAGAAGGTGACTTCTGCCAAGAAGGTAAAGGAAGCCAAATGATGTGATTCTGATTGGGAATAAGAAATAAATAAAACCATAAAGGGCTGTCCGAGCGGGCAGCCCTTTATGGTTTTATTGGATTCAGTGAATATTTTCAGTTATTCCCCTCTTTGTCGAAGGTTGGATTACTTATTGAAAGTCGTGTAGGTGACTTCCAGTTTCAGTTTGTCTCCGGTAGTACCGCCTTTCAGTTTGGCATAGCTTGGTGTTAAGTCGTTCTGTACTCCGATCAGTGTTGTATTGCTGCTGTCGTAGGAAGTCGATACAGGAATCAGCCATACTTTGTCCCAGTCGGGATTTTCAGCTGTCCACTGTGCTTCCCATTCAGCCTCGTTCCAATTATTGCCGGCTTCTTTTTTAGCCTTTTCTCTGGCGGCATTCTTGATTCCAATGCACGATGTTACCAGTCGGGCAATGTTGCTGAATGTATATTGGTTGGTAGCAATGTTGTTGTGTGCAACGGTATATGATGAAATATTATCCGGCAGTTCGTTTTCAGTGAAGAACTTCTGATAGTCGGATTTGCGTATCAGCAATACGTTGCTTGGTTCGCTCATGCTGAATTCATAGTCGTTTTTCTGGTGGTAGTTGGTGAACGTCAGTTTTACAGCATTCAAGGTGTCGTTTGACAGTTCCTTGTATATTTGGTCGTAAGGTAAAACTGCTTCAGTGAAGATTCCCGCCGGCGATTTGATATATGTCCAGTCGGTTTCCTTCAGCCGTTCCTGCAACTTGTTCGAGTTGGCAAATTTATTTGCCTGGACAACTTCCTTGGTCGATGCAAAAGCAGTTGCCGTACTATAATATAAGGAGTCTTCGCCGGCCTTGCCGTTTTTGTCGTCCACTTGTTTTTTCAGGGCCAATCCGGTTTCTTCATCTACGTAGTGGAAGCGGAATTGCATTTGCAGATCCACGCGATCGATGTAAAGGATGGTGCCATCGCCATAATCGCTTTTGGCATATATCCCCTTGAATACGTTGTTGATGAAGTTTTCTGCATTCTTGAAGTAGTCGTTTTTCCCCTCTTGGTACTCCCTGTTCAGACGTAATATCCGGTTACCAATTTCCTTATCGAGCTTGAATGCCACGTATGGATAGAAATTGCTATTTCCGTACGAGTCCGTTGAGTTTCTGACAGAATCGGGGATGGAGGCATCGTAGGCGCTGTAGGCTTTCCTTCCCAACAATTTGTTCGTATCGTAATATTTGGTAATATCGAAGTCGGTATAGCGGTAGTTGTCGGCAGACTTTCGGGCATTCAGCCATTCATCGTTCAATTCGTAAACGCTCATCCGGCAGGCATTCAGTGAGTCGCCGAACCATGTTTGATAGTATAATACCAAATTTACCGATACTACGCTGTCGCCGGCCATGGTTCCCGTGCCGCTTGTGCCGTCCGCACTTTCCTGATAGACGGCAGGAAATTTATAGTCGTCGGTACAGTTCAGTTCGCTCAGAAAGCTTGATTCGTAATATCCGAAATCGGGATCGGTGAATCGTCCGATGTATCCGATGCTTGTTTTCGAAAAGACGTGGTCTGCTTCGACAGAGTAAGTTGTTACATCGTATGACGTGGTGTGTGCAGACAGACCATCGGAGTCGGGCAACATACTCATGCCCAGTGTTCCGGTATTGTCATCGCATCCGAAGATGCTCAAAAGTGCCAATGACAGGATTCCTATATACTTGGCTTTCATAAAATTCGGATCTTGATTTTGCTTTTATTGTTGTTCTGATTCCCATACTTTGTCGTAGAAGTCGTTGCAGGCATCGGCGAAGTTGTCAGGCATCTGATAGTCCAGTATTAACTTACCGGCCTGGCGTGCGTATTGCAATACTTCTTCGTTGACGTGTTCGCTCTGCTGGATGACGCCATCCGAATAGTCGATAGCCAATTTGCAAAGCGTAGCATAGTCTATCGGATTCTTCAGGTGGGCAACATCTTTTTTAGCGATGCCTTTCAGCAGCAACTTGTTGGGGAAGTCGGGATGAAAAGGTTGCTTGAATTCGTTCTCGTAGAGTGAAAAGACTACTTTGGAGTTTCGGAAAGAAGGTTCGTCCTTGTAGGCCTTCTTGATGTATAGCGGTGCCAAGGCAGTCAGCCAGCCGTGACAGTGGATAATGTCCGGACACCAGCGCAATTTCTTTACGGTTTCCAATACGCCGCGCGCATAGAATATGGTGCGTGCATCGTTGTCTTCGTATTCGTTTCCGTTTTCGTCGGTAATCTGCAAGCGATTCTGGAAATAATCATCATTGTCAATGAAATAGACCTGCATACGGGCAGCCTGGATAGAAGCCACCTTGATGATAAGCGGATGGTCCGTGTCATCGATGATCAGATTCATGCCCGAAAGGCGTATCACCTCGTGCAGCTGGTTTCGGCGTTCGTTGATATTTCCCCATTTAGGCATGAATGTTCGTATTTCTCTGCCTCGTTCCTGAATGGCTTGCGGTAAGTGTCTGCCTACGAGAGACATTTCAGTCTCTGAGACGTATGGAGTGATTTCTTGTGTTATAAATAAAACCTTGTTAGCCTTTGTCATAATAATAACAATGTTCTCGATTATTGTGCAAAGATACAAAAAAATCGGGCAATCGGGCATAATAACCAGTCCTATTATTCCTTATGTTTTGTTAACTGGTTGTATATCAGTAATAATTTCGGAACCTTCTGAGGGCGAAAAGCGATTGATTTTTGCATAAATTTCAGATATTTCTTCTTTATGTGCCAAATAATGGTTTATTTTGCACCGTTTTAGCGAACAACTAAGTTATTTATATAACCAAATAAAATGGAAATAGTACATACTATCAAGGACTTGCAGGCTGCTTTGGCAGCCCTGAGAGCCCAGGGTAAAACGGTTGGACTGGTGCCTACGATGGGTGCCTTGCATGCCGGTCATGCTTCGCTGGTGAAGCGTTGTGTTGCCGAGAACGATGCAGCCGTAGTGAGTGTTTTTGTTAATCCCACGCAGTTTAACGACAAGAACGACCTGGCAAAGTATCCGCGTACGTTGGATGCCGATTGCCGTCTGCTGGAGCAGTGTGGCGCAGCCTTTGCCTTCGCTCCCTCTGTAGAAGAGATGTATCCCGAACCTGATACGCGTCAGTTCAGCTTTGCACCGTTAGATACGGTGATGGAGGGTAAGTATCGTCCGGGGCACTTCAACGGCGTTTGCCAGATTGTGAGCAAGCTGTTCGAGGCCGTGAAGCCCGACCGTGCTTATTTTGGAGAGAAGGACTTTCAGCAGTTGGCCATCATCCGCGAGATGGTGCGTCAGTTGAAGTTCCCGCTGCAGATTGTGGGATGTCCCATTGTCCGCGAAGAAGACGGCTTGGCTCTGAGCAGCCGTAACGCACGCCTTTCGGCCGAAGAACGTCAGCAGGCATTAAAGATTTCGCAGACGTTGTTTGCCAGCCGCGATTACGCCAAGTCGCATACGGTGGCCGAAACGCAGAAGTTTGTGGAGGATGCCATTGAAGCCGCTCCCGGTCTGCGTCTGGAATACTTCGAGCTGGTGGACGGAAACACGCTGCAGAAGATTGCCAACTGGGAAGATACGTCGTATGCGGTAGGCTGTATCACCGTGTTCTGCGGCGAGGTTCGTTTGATTGACAACATCAAGTATAAGGAGTAAGTTCAATATCAAAATATAAAAAAGGAATAGTCGTATGATGATTGAAGTGCTGAAATCGAAAATACACTGTGCACGTGTTACGGAAGCCAACCTGAACTACATGGGAAGTATTACGATTGACGAAGACCTGATGGATGCCGCCAACATGATTGCCGGTGAGAAGGTTTACATTGCCGACAACAACAACGGAGAGCGTTTTGAAACCTACATTATCAAAGGCGAGCGCGGCTCGGGCAAGATTTGTCTGAACGGTGCTGCCGCCCGCAAGGTGCAACCCGACGACATTGTCATTATCATGTCGTATGCGCTGATGGACTTTGAAGAGGCCAAGACGTTCAAACCGACGGTCATTTTCCCCGATCCGCAGACCAACAGCATTGTGAAATAAGTCTGTCCTCAGCCGAGGTTGACGAACAATATCCTGAAGCCCCGTCGCAGGAAAGGTGCAGCAACCTGCCTGCCGACGGGGCTTCTTGTGTCAGGATGGCTGGGGTTTCCTCCCGAAACTCGTGGCGTTTCACTTCGCAACCCGTGGGGTTTTGCTTCTAAAGTCGAGGGGTTTTGCTTCGCAACCCGTGGGGTTTTGGTTGAAGACTCCCGGGGGGGATTCCGGGACCAGGGGGCGGCTTGGGGAGAAGGCAAAGAAAAGTCCCTTCTGCCTTCCGTGTTTCTCTTTCGGCCGGAAGGAGAAGCTGCGGAGAGGCAGAAGGGACTGTCGTTATGTGCTTCGGCTGCCCGAAGCCTGTTGGCTGTGCGAGGTATTACTCTTGCAGGTTGGCGTGCATGGCGGCAGCTGCGCGTCGGCCGTCGCCCATGGCCAGAATGACGGTAGCTCCGCCGCGTACGATGTCACCACCGGCATAGATGGTCGGGATGGACGACTGCATGTTTTCGTTGACGGCGATGGTGTTCTTACGGCCCAGTTCCAGACCCTTTACCGATTTGGGCACGATGGGGTTGGGCGATACGCCTACGGCAACGACGGCCATATCGATGTCCAGTGTTACCGTCGCTCCGGGGATGGGTACCGGACTGCGTCGGCCGCTGGCATCGGGTTCGCCCAGTTCCATCTTCTGCAGCACTACTTGTTTCACGGCGCCTTTCTCGTCGGCAATGTATTCGATGGGGTTGTGCAGCGTGAGGAATTCGATGCCTTCCTCCTTGGCGTGCTTCACTTCTTCCAGTCGGGCAGGCATTTCGGCTTCACTGCGGCGATAGACGATAAACACCTTTTCGGCTCCTAAGCGTTTGGCGGTGCGGCACGAGTCCATGGCCGTATTTCCGCCGCCCACTACCATCACACGTTTGGCGGGGTTCAGCGGGGTATCCGTATCGGGATTGGAGGCGTCCATCAGGTTGACACGGGTCAGGTATTCGTTGCTCGACATGATGTTGACGCTGTTTTCGCCCGGTATGCCCATGAAGTTGGGCAGTCCGGCTCCCGAAGCGATGAATACGCCTTTGTAACCTTCCTTCTGCAGTTCTTCCACACTTTCGGTCTTGCCGATGATGCAGTCCTTCACAAACTTGACGCCCATCTTCTCAAGATTGTTGATTTCAACGTCCACTATCTTGTTGGGCAAGCGGAATTCGGGAATACCATATTTCAGCACACCGCCAATTTCGTGCAGGGCTTCGAACACGGTGACGTCGTAACCATACTTCACCATATCGCTGGCAAAGCTCAATCCGGCAGGACCCGATCCGACAACAGCCACTTTCATTCCGTTCTTCGGTGCCAGTTCGGGCAGGACGATGTTGCCGCTTTCGCGCTCGTAGTCGGCCACGAAGCGTTCCAAGTTGCCGATGGCTACAGCCGGTTCGTTCATCTTCAGGTGGATGCACTGGCTCTCGCACTGCTTCTCTTGCGGGCACACGCGGCCGCAGATAGCAGGCAGCGACGAAGTATGCTTCAGCACGCGGGCTGCTTCGAGGAAGGCGCCGCGCTCCACGTTCTTGATGAACGACGGGATGTTGATGCTGACGGGGCAGCCTTGCATACAGGTCGGGTTGGCGCAGTCAAGGCAGCGTTTGGCTTCGGTCATGGCCTGCTCTTTGGTATAGCCGGTGTTAACTTCTTCCGTGCGGGTCGTGGCACGATAAACAGGGTCGAGCTCGTTCATCGGACAACGGGGAATGGCAGTGCGTTCCTTCGGCTTCATGCTTTTGCGCAGGGCTTCGCGCCACGGTGCTTTGCGGTCGAGGAGTTCTTCCATCGACGCCTGGGCCTGCGAAGCTTTGTCGTGCGAAGCCGATGTATCCGACTGCGTGTTTTCCTGGGGAGCCGCATGGCAGACGGAAGCGGCCAGGTGGCTCATTTCCTCGCGTTCAACAGTCTTGAACGAGCCCATGCGCTTGAACATTTCGTCCCAGTCCACTAAGTGGCCGTCGAATTCGGGACCGTCCACGCAGACGAACTTCGTCTTTCCGCCCACGGTGATGCGGCAGGCACCGCACATGCCCGTACCGTCCACCATGATGGTGTTCAGCGATACGTCGGTCGGAATGTTGTATTTCTGGGTCAGCAGACAGCAGAATTTCATCATGATGGCAGGGCCGATGGCGAAACATTTGTCCACCTTCTCGCGCTTGATGACACTTTCGATGCCTTCGGTCACCAGGCCTTTGTTGCCATACGAGCCGTCGTCGGTCATGATGATGACCTCGTCGGACGAGCGGCGCACCTGTTCCTCCAGGATGATCAGGTCTTTGCTGCGTCCGGCCAGCACGGAGATGACGCGGTTGCCAGCTTCCTTCAGGGCCTGGATGATGGGCAACATGGGGGCTACTCCTACACCGCCTCCGGCGCAGACTACGGTGCCGAAGTTCTCGATGTGCGTGGCTTGTCCCAGCGGTCCTACTACGTCGAGGATGTAGTCGCCTTCGTTCAGTTGGCAAAGCTTGGTGGACGATAGTCCGACTTCCTGCACCACCAGCGTGATGGTGCCCTTTTGTATATCGGC
Organism: uncultured Bacteroides sp.; assembly: GCA_902472795.1. Taxonomy (GTDB): domain Bacteria; phylum Bacteroidota; class Bacteroidia; order Bacteroidales; family Bacteroidaceae; genus Bacteroides. The sequence continues at coordinate 38,238 of CABROZ010000004.1, forward strand.
GCCGGCTATGGTCAGTGGCATGCGTTCGCCTTTGGCGTCAACACGCACGATGACAAAGTGTCCGGCTTTGCGGGAACGGGCAATGAGCGGCGCTTCCACTTCGAACTTGAACACTTTCTCTGAAAACTGTTCTTTGCTGATAATTTTATTCATTTTCTTATTTTTTGTTGGTATTATTACGTAATCTCTGTCAGATTGATAGATTTCACAAAGATACGGCTTATTTGTTAATATCAAAGAAAGAAAGGCGAGAAAGTTGGGGGAAGGGGAGGGGGAGCTAAGGAATTCAGGAGTTAAGAAGTTAAGGAGTTAAGCCAATACCTTAGTGTGCAAAAACGGGCATTTGACTTAACTCCTTAACTTCTTAACTCCTTAACTCCTGATTACCGAGCTCTTACTTCGTCCGGATTTTGTAACCCGAGATGCTGTAATAGAGGATGAACAGGAAGCAGGGCAGGCAGAGCCAGTAGGCCTGTTGGGGACTGGTGACATCTTTCAGCCAGCCGTACAGGGTGGGAATGACGGCTCCGCCGAACATGGCCATGATGAGCAGCGACGAGCCGGCTTTGGTGAACTTGCCTAAGTCGGCCATGGCAAGCGGCCACAGGGCAGGCCACATCAGCGAGCATCCCAGTGCCATGAACGAGATGAAGTAGATGGAGATGTCTTGCGGCGTCAGTGCAACAAGCAGCGAACCGGCGATGGCCAGAATGGAACATATCTTCAGGGCAGCAGCCTGGCTGATGTATTTAGGTATGAAAATGATGCCGCAGATGTAGCCGATGACGATGCCGATGGGCGCAATCCACGCATAGTTGGCAGCACCCGGCAGGCCAAGCGAGTTGGCATAATCGACAAGCGTGCCCAACGAGACGGTCTCAACACCTACATACAGGAACAGGGCCAGACAGCCCAGCAACAGGTGCGGGAACTGGAATACGGAAGTCTTGCCCGAATCATAGCTGGAGGCTTCGGAAGCGTTGTCGTTCTCGTCTTCGCCTTCGGCTTTCACTTCGGGCAGGGGAGCGAAGAAGGCCATGATGCCCAGTACGATGAAGGCGCAGATGATGATGACGAACGGTTTGTTCAGGTCTTCAATGCCAATAAGGTGTACGTCCTTGCCCAGCAGCCACACGATGAAGATGGACGGGATGGGCCAGGCCAGCTTGTTGCAGATGCCCATGATGCTGATGCGTTTGGCGGCACTTTCCAGCGGGCCAAGGATGGTGATGTAGGGGTTGACGGAGGCTTGCAGGTAAGCATTGGCGGCTCCGCTGATGAACGATGCCAGCAGGAAGAGGCTGAAGCTCTTGTAGTCGGCCGACAGGATAAACAGGTAGAAGGCCACGGCAAAGATGATGAACGACAGGGCCATGGTGCGCTTGTAGCCGATGGCTTTGATAGTCAGCCCGGCGGGATAGCCGAAGATAAGGAAAGGGATGAACGTAGCAGCAATAATCAGGTACGAAGCTGCGTTCGAGATGCCCAGCGAACCTTGCAGAACAGGCACAAGCAGCGAGTTGATGCCCAGCGCGAAGCCAATGGCAAAGAACATGATGCCGACGAATGTCAGCGGCAATGCGAAGCTTTTGTTTTTTGCATTCATAATGGAAGAGATTGATAAGGATTAGAACTTAATAAATGATGTCTGTATGAAGGAATGTGATAAAGGCTTGTACGGGCGCTTCCTCTGGTCGATTGTATTCTTGCGACAAGCGGAAACAGCCGGTACAAGCCTTTTTTATGTTGATGACGGACTGTACACAGGGTTAGTCTATCATGTCGAAACCGCAGTAGGGAACCAATGCCTTGGGGATACGGATGCCTTCGGGCGTCTGGTTGTTCTCCAGCAAGGCAGCCACGATGCGCGGCAGGGCCAGGGCGGAACCGTTCAGCGTGTGGCACAGTTCGGTCTTCTTGTCGGCTGTGCGGTAACGGCATTTCAGGCGGTTGGCCTGGTAAGTGTCGAAGTTGGATACGGAGCTGACTTCCAGCCAACGCTTCTGGGCTTCGCTATATACTTCGAAGTCGTAGCAGATGGCAGCCGTGAAGCTCATGTCGCCACCACAGAGGCGCAGGATGCGGTAGGGCAGTTCCAGTTTCTGGAGCAGGCCTTCTACGTGGTCCAGCATTTCCTGATGGCTTTGCTTGCTGTGCTCGGGCGTGTCGATGCGCACCAGTTCCACCTTCGAGAATTCGTGCAGACGGTTCAGTCCGCGCACGTCCTTGCCGTAGGAACCGGCTTCGCGGCGGAAGCATTCGGTGTAGGCGCAGTTCTTGATGGGGAGCTGTTTCTCGTCGAGGATGACGTCGCGATAGATGTTCGTTACGGGTACTTCGGCTGTCGGGATGAGGTAGAGGTCATCTACTTCGCAGTGGTACATCTGCCCTTCCTTGTCGGGCAGCTGACCTGTGCCGTAACCCGAAGCGGCGTTCACCACCGTTGGAGGCATGACTTCGGTATATCCCGAAGCACGTGCTTCGTCCAGGAAGAAGTTGATGAGGGCACGTTGCAGGCGTGCGCCTTTTCCTTTATAGACGGGGAAGCCGGCACCGGTGATCTTGACGCCCAGGTCGAAGTCGATGATGTCGTACTTTTTGGCCAGTTCCCAGTGGGGCAGGGCGTCCTTGGGCAGTTCGGTTTCCATGCCGCCCATCTTTACTACGAGGTTGTCCTCGGCGGTAGCGCCTTCGGGCACTTCTTCGTAGGGCACGTTGGGGATGGTGTAGAGCAGCTGTTGCAGGTCGTGGGCTGCCTGATCCATGTCGGCCTGAAGGGTTTTGTTGGTTTCCTTCAGTTCGCCTACGCGTGCCTTGGCTGTTTCGGCTTCGTCTTTCTTGCCTTCTTTCATCAGTTGTCCGATGGACTTGGAGAGTGAGTTGACTTCGGCGAGGTTGTTATCTAATACAGCTTGTGTACTTTTACGTTTGTTGTTGTAGGCCAGCACTTGCTCGATGGCTTCTTTGGCATTCTTGAAGTGCTTCTTTTCCAGTCCGCGGATCACCGCGTCTGTGTTTTCAGTGATTTGTTTAATGGTAAGCATATCTTGAATCTGTTTTTATGATAATCTCGATTTATGCTCGCAAAGATAGGGAAAAAACAAATAGGGTGTAGTCTTTCGCATAAAAAGAAAGAGGATAAGCTTTTACGGCCTATCCTCTTCGTCTTTATTTCGGATGCTTTTTATGCTTCTGCGTTTTCGGCAGGAATTACAGAAACATAGCGTCTGTCTTCTCTACCTACTTTGAACTGTACTGTTCCATCTACCAAGGCGTACAGAGTGTGATCGCTACCCATACCGATGTTGTTTCCCGGATGGAATTCTGTACCTCTCTGACGAACGATGATGTTGCCTGCCTTGCAAGCCTCGCCACCGAATATCTTAACGCCTAATCTCTTACTTGCTGATTCGCGGCCGTTCTTAGAACTACCAACACCTTTTTTATGTGCCATTTCTTCTTACTGTTTTAAATTGATTAAGCAACTACTTCTTTGATTGTTAACTCTGTGAATTGTTGACGATGACCGTTCAACTTGCGGTAACCTTTTCTTCTCTTCTTGTGGAATACGAGAACCTTGTCACCTTTTACCAAAGCGGTAACTACTTCGCAAACAACTTTTGCGCCTTCTACTGTAGGAGCACCTACGGTGATGTTGCCGTCTTTGTCCACCAAAAGGACTTTTTCAAATTCTACTGTTGCACCAGCTTCTGCGTCCTGCATGTGGTGAACGAACAGTTTCTTGCCAGCTTCTGCCTTGAACTGCTGGCCATTGATTTCTACAATTGCGTACATTTCTTATATATAATGTATAAGTTAGCTCCGTCGGGTGGTTCCCAATCACTTGGAAAGCTCTTTGTCGGACCCGGTTCGGAATAATCGGGCACAAAAGTACTGTTTTTCGTTCAGACGAACAAATAATTCTGTAACTATTTTCTTGATGAAACGAGACGTGTTGTGATTTTTATATCTTGGACGAAAATAGGGTGGGTCGGGGATGAGGCCGGGAAGCGCAGCTGAGGGGAAGAAGACTGCTTTGGCTTAATCAGCTTATTAACAGAGAATTGCAGCCTGTTGCATACTCCGGTTGAAAGATGCTTGCATCTCGTTTGTGGGACACTTGCATTTCATTTGTTCGACACTTGCGCGGCTCGCGAGCAACACT
>CABROZ010000005.1 GCA_902472795.1 uncultured Bacteroides sp.
CCGGGGGTATTTGCACTGGGTAGTTATGTCTCTTCCAATTATCCGGATGCCTTGACGCTTTACTACTCTGACGAACATACGCTGGTATATCATCCTGAGGAATACAAGAAGTTGGGCATGAAGGAAAATGTTCTGATAGTAAAAGTCCTGCACTTTGCTTCTGAATGATGTTGATTGGGGATATTGCCAAATTTGGATGTGGGTTATGCGCAAAATGCGGGGAAAAATCAAAATATATAGGGTTTGCACGTTTTTGCACGCTCGTTTTCTTGGCTGTTTGGGCGTTTTTAGAGAATTTTGAGGCTGTTAAACCTAAAAATAAAACATATGAAGTTCATTAACACGACTAATTTTGCAGAGAGATTTTTTACAGTGTGGTGCCGGGATACATATTTTATGTTTCTCAAGTTAATTAAAAACAATCGATTTTTGAGTTCCCAAACAGGTTGTTGGAATATGAATAAATCATGGTATTTATTTGTATTTATGGCACTCGCGTTGGCATCATGTACTTCCTCCTCCAATCAGAGTAAAGTTTTACTGAAAGATGTAAATGATGCTTTGTCACCAAACCAAATAGATTTTCTTGAGCTTTATTCCATTTTCCAGCCGGACTCTGACGTAATGGTTGGACATATAAGGAAAGTTCTGACCTTTAACTCATTATATTACATGATGGATGAAGGTCAGATGAAAGTTCTGATTCTGGACGATAAGGGAAAGCTCGTTTCAGAAATAGACCGTAAAGGACGTGCATACAATGAGTATATCGATTTGAGTGACATCTTTATAGACCAAGTGAAACAGGAACTGTATCTTTTAAGTTGTGAAGGGCAAAAGTTGCTGGTTTTTGATATGGAAGGAAAGAATCTTCTAAGAACCCTTTCTGTTCCTAAAAGATTCTGTTCTATGGAAAAGACAGAGCAGGGATACATCGGATACATGGGTAATTATACGGAAGACCCTGCTCATCCATACAATTTTTTCATGTTGAATGAACAGATGGAAATAGTAGGTGAAGATGTAGAAATAAATTCTGAAGCGGAAAGCCGTTACAACAGGGATGTAGCTGTCTTTTCAAAACATGACGATGAAGTAAGTATGATAGCCGAATCTGATTACAGGATATATCGTTGCACTAAAGGAAAGTTCTCCGTAGCTTACGATGTTGATTTAGGAGAGCTTTCGTATCCGGAATCAGAAAAGTTTGCTGTTAATGATCCCATAAAGCAAATGCAGCTGGATGCAAAATACGTAAAACGATTTCAGCGTGTGCAAGAGACTGCAAGTTATCTATTCGTTTATTTTATGTTGCAAGGTCAGGAGTATGCTTTGGTGTATGACAAAAATGCTCAAAAGACATTGTGCATATCTTTGTGTGATGGAGTAAAGGACTTGTATCCTGCAACTTTTGGTAGTGTAATCGGCACTACTCAAGACCTGATTATCAGTACCACTGAGGCTGAAGCTATACACGACCTGTTTCGTGGCAAAAATGAAAATAACGACTTTGACAAGATGTATCCGGAGGAACTGAAAAGATTCCGACAGAACGTCGGTCAAGTGGATTACAACAACCCTAATCCTTATATCATCGTTTACAAAATTGTGTCCAAACATTAGTCATATACTTTTTAGGAGGATGTTGACGGCTGTTTTTGGGGCCTCTCGTCACGGCAGATAAAACTATTATAAAAATATTTTTGATTATGAGAAAAATACTTGCTTTAGCTCTCTTCTTTCTAATCATCTCTTGTGCCAAGGAGCAGGCATGCGGTGAAGTGGTGATAAATGGGTTTGATGACAATTATAGTGAAGAAAATGCACCGCTGTCATCGTTTGTGGATAAAATTGAAGTAATACCGTTGAAACGCAATTCTGAAGCGGTATTGACAGGTCCTCGAAAGATTGTTTGTTATAAGGACAAATTCTATATGCTGGATAATAACAGGTTGTTCTGTTATGGGGCATCCGGCGATTTCATCTGTTTCATTGGAGAACGGGGACATGGTCATGGCGAATACATCAACATAGCGACTTTTGCCGTTTTCAATGACACTGTTTGGCTGTTGGATTCGTTTAAAAATACAATGATGACCTATACTTTGGATGGCACTTTTGTTTCCGAGCAAGAAGCACCTCAAGGAACGCTTGCGAATGTGGAGGATGCGGTATTTGAGGAGAAGGGGCTTCTCTTTATGGCAAATTATATTTTTAATGATCAGAATGCAGTCTATACACGTTGGAATACTTCAACCAACCAAGTTGATGTTGTGGAAAAAACACCGCTCCAAACGGATGGAACAAAAGAGGCTGTCGGCATGCATTCATTTAGTGATTATGCTGGTAACATCCGTTACATTCTCCCATTTTCGGATGTAATCAAGAGTACAAAGGAGCATGCTCTCAGATTCCGGACCGCAAAGAAAGTCTTGAAGGATTCTGACCTGGAGGGTATGACCAACTTCAGCGTTATGACTTATGCCGATCATATGGATGATTTTGTAGGCTTTAACAATATATTTGAAACCGAAAATTATCTGCTTCTGACTTTTTCCAATTTAGAGTATGTCGTAGTGGATAAAAATAGTAACGAATGCTTCAGACACAAGTATCGGTATGACGAGGAGGCAGAGGCTTTTCCGTTAGTAAACATCTTGTCCTCGACAGGAGATGCTTTAATCGGAATGATTGAAATGGAGCGCTATGACAAGCTGAAGAACAAAATTCAAAAATATATCAATGTTCCTTCCGAAGAGGATTATGACTATGCGATCGTGATGTATCATGCGAAGTGATATGCGTTGTTCACTCTTTGATATTGTGTTTATCCATGAGAACGCTATTGTTAATATTGTTGGCGATTGGGATGTACAGTGAGGCAAGTGCTTCCAGGTTGCTTTCTCTGTCCGATGCCATATACCTGGCACAGCAACACTCACTTGATGCGCAGATGGCACGTTTCACCTTTCTGGGCAGTTATTGGACCTACCGTTCGTATCGTGCCGAGCTGTTGCCGTCGGCATCACTGAACGGTTTGCTGTTCAACTACGACCGCTCCATCACCAGCGTGCGCAACTATGAGGATGGACGTATCAACTACGTGGAGAACAATTCGCTTACCAACTCACTCACGCTGTCCGTCAGTCAGAACATCGCAGCTACAGGTGGTACCATATCGTTACAGTCGTACCTTTACCGGTTGGACCAGTTCACTTACGATGAGCGCACATACAATACTCAGCCGCTGCGCCTTACCTACGATCAGCCGCTACGCACATACAACTCACTAAAATGGCGCCGTAAATCGGAACCGGTGGCTTACGAACGTGCTAAACGGCAGTATCTGGAGGCTTTGCAAGGGATAGCGGTCACGGTTACAAACCTCTACTTCTCGGTACTGAATGCACAGTCGGACTATAAGCAGGCTGTTGCCACAGCGGAGGAACGGGGGCGCCTGTACGAGCAGTTGCAACGACGTTCTGCCCTTGGCACAGTGACCAAAAACGAGCTGCTGCAATTAGAGCTCTCGGCTGTCAATGCCCGTGTGGCCCTTAAACGTAACCAGTTAACGCTTGATGATGCACGTTTCCAACTGTTCACTTATCTGCAGGCCATGCGTTGGGATGAAGTAGAATTGCTGGTACCCGACCATGTGCCCGACATCGTGCTTGACGAGAACGAAGTGATGCAGCGAGCCATGCTGTCCTCTACCCACCCCATGACGCAGAAACTCAGCCTTATAGAATCGCAACGCAACCTGGCACAAGCCAAGTCGCAGCGCGGCATACAGGTTTCGCTACACAGCGAACTGGGTCTGCGCAATACGGCCGATCGCATAGGTGCGGCATATACTCGTCTGCAAGATAATGAGATAGTGGGACTGTCGGTCTCTTTACCTATTTTTGACTGGGGCATGAGCAAGGGACGTATTCGCATTGCTCAGGCAAACCTCGACTTGGTGAAGACTCAGATAGAGCAGGAAGATCTGAACTATCGGCAGGAACTGAAACGCCTGGTGATGCAATTTAATCTGCAGAACGAGCAATGTCGCGAGGCTGCCCGTGCAGAGGAGATTGCCGATGAACGTTATACGCTCAGCCTGCAGCGCTTCGAGACCGGCAGCATCAGTGTGACCGAACTGAATACCGCCCTTCAGGAAAAGGAGGCGGCGCGTGCCCAATACATCAGTCAGTTACAGACCTACTGGAACAACTATTACAACATACAGCGCTACACACTGTGGAACTATATCAACAACAATGAAATAACGACCGACTTTGAACAACTTGTAAGATGAACAGAAATCTGATACCAATATTGTTGCTGCTTCTTCTGGCATCGTGTAATGGGGGGAAGGAGAGCAAAGAGAATGCTGCCGTGCGCATGCAGGCAGAGCAGACCGAAAATTATGTGGATACCATGACACTTCGCCTTACCGACTTCAACCGTGAGTTAGTGTGCAACGGGCGTCTGCGTGCTGCCGTAAAGTCCATGCTTGTGCCGCGTCACAGCGATCTGGTTACCTCTATCCTTGTGCATGAGGGGCAGTGGGTGGAACAAGGCACGCTGCTTGCCGTGACGGACGAGACTGACTATTTGCGCGAAGTGGAACGTGCCGAACGCGATTTGGAGAAAACACGTGTTGACCTGGCTGACAAACTTCTGCAACTGGGGTATGACGTGGACAGCGATCTTAATCCACGGAGTGATGTTCCGACTGACATTCTGCGCCGTGCCGAGGTTACGTCGGGGCATTATGCTGCCCAATACCAGTTGCAGACGGCACGCCGCAACCTTAACGACTGTCGTCTGACGGCACCTGTCAGCGGACGAATAGCCGACCTGGAGGCACACCTGTACCAGCGTGCCGAAAAGTTCTGCAACATCATTGACGATAGATCGTTTGGCGTGGAGTTCAATGTGCTGGAGGCTGAACTTCCCATCGTGTCCACGGGGCATCGTGTTCGGGTAACGCCTTTTACGGATGACAGCCTCACGGTTGCAGGGAATATCGTCAGCGTTAACCCCACGGTGAGCGAAAAAGGCCTTGTCAAGGTTACGGCCCGGATTCCCGGACACAATGGTTTTGTGGATGGCATGAATGTGCGCGTAGTGGTGGAACGCAAGGTACCACGCATGTTTGTTGTGCCTAAGGATGCCGTAGTGGAACGCGACGGTTACAACGTCATCTTCCTGTACGACAACGGGTACGCCCGCTGGACCTATGTTGACATAGTGGCATCCAACATCACCGGTCATGCCATTACGGGCTGTGCCCGCAAGGAAACGACCCTGCACGAGGGCGACGTTGTAATCACCAGCGGTAACCTGAACCTGGCCGACAATACTCCTGTAAGAATCAGGGAATAAGAAAAGAGAGTACTTGAATTCCATATAAAGAAAAAGAAATAGGTATTTATGTTGCCCCACCTCATACATCGTCCTATCGCCGTGAGCATGTGCGTCCTCGCATTGGCTGTGCTTGGCATCCTTTCTATACGTTACATTCCTGTGTCGCTTATGCCCGACATCGATATACCACAGATCACGGTGCATGCTTCCTATCCGGGTGCTTCTGTGCGCCAGATTGAGAACAATGTCACAAGTATATTGCGCGGACAATTGTCGCAGGTGTCGGGACTGAAAGACATCGGTAGCGAAAGCCGCATGGATGCAGCCACGGTGACGCTTACTTTCGAACCGGGAGCAGATATGGACCTGCTGTTTATTGAGGTGGGCGAGAAGATAGACCGTGCCATGACGTGGCTGCCCAAAGAGATGGAACGCCCCAAGGTGGTGAAGGCCAGTGCCATGGACATACCCGCCTTTTATCTTGACGTGTCGCTAAAAGACAGCACTGCCACGGACATGCGTTTCATGCAGCTTTCGTCGTTTGTCCGGAGTGTGTTGCGTAAGCGCATAGAGCAACTGCCGCAGACGGCCATGGTGGATATAAGCGGAATGGCAGGCATGGAGATTGTGCTTGTGCCGCGCCCTGATCGCATGGAGGCGCTTGGACTGCAACCTGCCGACATCGAGCAGGCCATAAAGGCGAGGAACATAACTTTGTCTTCGCTCAGCATAGTGGACGGTATATACCGGTACAACATACACTTCGATGCAGCCCTGCTCACTGTGGATGACATCAAAGACATCATTCTGCCGCACGACGGACGTTTGTTGCGCCTTGGCGAATTGTGCGATGTGGAACAGCGTATGCTTACCGGAGGCGGTATCGTGCGGCACGACGGACGACGTGCCGTGACCATGGCTGTGGTGAAGCAGTCGGAGGCGCGGATGGAAGATCTGCAGGCCAGCATGGATGCATTGCTGGCAGAACTACGGGCCGGGCATCCCGATCTCTCATTCGATCTGACACGCGACCAGACGCGCCTGCTCACATATTCGATGGACAACCTGCAGACAAACCTTCTGCTTGGCGCTGCGTTGGCGTGCATCGTGTTGTTTGTATTCATGCGCAGTGTGCGTTTGCCGTTGCTTATCATCATTACCATCCCCCTGTCGCTCATCCTTACGATTCTTTCGTTCCATATTCTTGGCATCTCACTCAATGTCATCAGTCTGTCGGGACTCATTCTCGGAGTGGGCATGATTGTGGACAATTCTATCATCGTAATAGACAATATACGCCAGCGTATGTGTTACGAACCGTTAGATAAGGCTGTGGTAATGGGTGCCAGGGAAGTGTTCCAGCCTATGTTGTCGTCCGTGCTGACTACATGCTCGGTGTTTGTTCCGCTTGTGTTCTTGAGTGGCACGGCAGGTGAGTTGTTTTACGACCAGGCCATGGCAGTCAGCATAGCTTTGTTCGCTTCTCTGCTGGTTGCAGTAACGGTGATCCCCGTTTACTTCCGCCTGTTCTACAAACGGCTGATGGCTGATGCTTCGAAAGAACCGGAATTATTCATGTCGTCTTATTCGTCTGTGCTTGGTTTCACGTTGCGCCACTCGCGTTGGGTGCTTGGTGGCTTCGTGTTGTGTTTGGTTTGTGCCGTATTCCTGTTTGAATCTTTGAGCAAGGAGCGGCTTCCCGATGTGCCACACGAGGATACTATGATGTCCATTGATTGGAATCTTGGCATTTCCGAGCAGGAAAATGACCGTCGGCTGGCAGACTTGCTGATCCATGCCGATTCGACACTTCGCACCAGTACCACCATGGTGGGGGCACAGACATTTCTGCTGGCACATACGCCCGAGATAACAGCTTCGGAAGCTATGGCTTACTTGCGTTACGACACGGAGGAAGGGAGGCTGCAGGCCCAATGTTCCATAGAGAATTATCTGCAGCAACATTATCCGCGTGCAACAGTAACCTTTACTCCTGTGGGTAGTTTGCTGGACATGGTGTTCGGTGACGAAAACAGCCGTTTGAGCATACATTTGCAGAATGCCAATGGCGGCCGGCCGACAGTGGCACAGGCACGTGCTTTCACCGACTCGCTACGGGCAGCCTTTCCCGATGTGACCATACAACCTGTTGCCTCGGATCTGACGATAGAGTATCGTGCCCTGATGGAGCGTATGGCTGTTCATGGTGTGACATACGACAACCTGTTGTCTGCCTTGCGCGAACAGACGGGACGCCGACAGATCTTTAGTATCAACGATGGTGCCGAGATTGTGCCGGTGATAATTGGAGACCGTGCAAAGGATAAGGACCAGGTGATGGCATCGTCACTGACTTCACCGGATGGGGTACGCATACCGCTGCATCTGCTGGTTGCGACGGCGGAAGGTGAGGATTTCAAACGCTTGTACGCTGCATCGGACGGCGACTATTATCCGGTGGATGTGGACTGTGATGACGCGACCGTACGCCATATCATGACTTGGGCAAAAGGCTTTGCAGAGCATAGCGTGGATGGTAAAAACGGGACGGACGGGGTATCGGTAACCTTCTTTGGTGACTATTTCAGCAGCCGTAAATTAGTGCAGGAATTGTTTATTGTCCTTACCGTAGCTTTGGCTTTGTTGTACTTTATTTTAGCTGCCCAGTTCGAAAGTCTTGTTCAGCCGCTCATCATCCTGTCGGAGATGGTGGTGGACGTGGCCGTAGTACTTGTGGTGCTGTGGCTGGCTGGTGAGTCACTTAACATTATGTCTATGATAGGCCTTGTGGTGATGTCGGGTATTATCATCAACGACTCCATCCTCAAAGTAGATACCATCAACCGTCTGCGCCGAAGCGGCACACCTACGCTTGCCGCGATAGTCCGTGCTGGTCACCGCCGTCTGCGCCCCATCATCATGACATCGCTCACTACTATTCTGGCCATTTTGCCCTTGCTGTCGCGTGCTGATATGGGTAGTGCATTGCAATATCCTTTATCGCTCACTCTCATTGTGGGTATGACGGTAGGTACACTCGTCAGCCTGTTCTTTGTGCCGCTGGTTTACAAAATAATATATAGATAGAACGCCCTCAATGAGATGTTGTAACATACAATAAGACAGTGAAGATAAACAAGTATCAAGATATATAGGATCTGTTATAATAAAATATGTAATCAAGTGAAGTCAAGCAACTTTTCCATACTTCTTACGGCCTGTATTCTGCTGGTCATAGGTGTCGCTCTCGCCCCTCTGATCGATGTGGGTTCGAAGCCGCGTCCCCGTCAGGGCCGCGATCTGTGGATTAACTACGGCTGGCAAGGCAAGTCTGCCAAGGTAGTGGAACAAAGCGTGACAGCCCCTATTGAGGGGCTGATGGTGGCTGTTCGGGGTGTAGAGAATGTAGAATCCGAATCCCGTTACGGCAGCGGATGGGTCAAGGTGACCTTGAAACCTGATATTAACGTATCGGCCGTACGTTTCGAGATAGCTTCTTTGTTACGTCAGATACGTGGACGTTTGCCCGAGGGGGTAAGTACGCCTACCCTGTCGGGAGGAGATATCGTGAACTATTCGCGGCAGCGCGAGGAGACGGTACATCTGTTGTCCTATACAGTCAACAGTCCGCTCACAGCCATGCAGTTGCAGGATTACGTGCGCCAACATGTGGCTCCGGCCCTACAGCGGAACGAAGACGTGCGAGGGGTGAACATTTCGGGCGGTACGGGGCAGTATCTGGAGATAACCTACGATCCGCTTTTGCTGCAGGCTTGCGGTCTTTCGGCTGATGATATGGAAAACGGGCTGAAAGCATTCTTCGGTCGGAATGAGATTGTGGGAGATGTTTTGCGCGACAGTGCACGTGTCACCCTGCGCCTGGCCACAGCCGAATTTCGTCGTCCGCTGGAGCAGATGCCGATAAAGAGTACCGGAGGGCAGGTGATGTACATGGGTGACCTGGCCCGGTATGAATACAAAAATTATGAACCTTCATCGTACTATCGTATAAATGGGCATGAAACCGTCAGTCTGAATATATATGTCAACGCACAAGCCAACCTTACGAAGCTGGCGCGTGAATTGCGCAGTCAAATCGATGAGATGCAACCGCACATGCAGGAAGGTGTGGAGTTGGAACTTCAGCACGATTCGTCCGAGGAACTGCAGGGCGAGATGGATCGTCTCATTACGCGCAGCTTCATGTCGCTGGTCATACTGTTGCTGTTCGTGTTCCTTGTGCGCCCGGGATGGCGCTATGTCAGCATAGTGGCCGCAACATTGGTGCTGTGCCTGGCCATGGCAGCCGTCTGCTATTACGCATTCAATCTCCGGCTGCACGTATTCTCCATCGCCGGTATCACTGTGTCGCTGGGACTGGTCATCGACTCGTCCATTGTCATGATAGACCATTATGCCTACTATCGCGACCGCAAGGCGTTTTTTGCCATACTGGCGGCATTGCTCACCACGATAGGTACCTTGGTGGTGATTCTCTTCGCTCCGGATAATCTCAGGCACGATCTGTATGATTTCGCATGGGTGGTGATCATAAATCTGACAGTGGCCCTGCTTGTAGCCATTGCCTTTGTGCCGGCACTGGTGGATGTCGTGCATTTCAGAACAGCCGGCTGTACACCTAAAAGTACACGCAAAAGGCGGTACATCATACGTTGGAACCGTATGTATGCCCGTTATATCTCTTTTCCTTCTCAGTTGCGGCCACGCTGGCGTGTAGCTCTTTACAGTATGTTTATACTGTTGTATCTTGGTGGCTTCGGCTATTCTGCGTATGTTTTTTCCAAGTCCATGGGCGGGGTATCGTGGCCACGCGAGGAAGAAGAAATGAAGCTGTATATACGTGCGCAGATGCCGCTGGGTGGTACGGCAACCCAACTGAACGAAAAGGTGCGACTGCTGGAGGAGATGCTTGCGGCAGAGCCGGCCATCCTTCGCTTTGAAACCTCGGTAAACGGTGGTGGAGCCGTCATTACGGTTCGTTTTACGCCCGAAGCACTTGGCACGGCGGCTCCTTATCAGGTAGAGAATCGTGTGATAGGGCGTGTGATTGGTATTGGCGGTGCAGACTGGAGTACATATGGCGTGAGCCAGCGCGGTTTCAGCAACTCGCTGAACCTGCAATATCGCAGCAACCGCATTGAGATAGCTGGGTACAACTATGATCGTCTCTACCGCTATGCACAGGACTTGTGTGACCTGTTATCCCAAAATCCCCGTGCAGTGGACATAACCATTGAAACTCCCGGATACGAAAACCAAGAGGATGAATACTATGTGCGCTACAACTGGGAGCGTATGCATATGCTCGGTATCAATCCGGAAATGATCTATCGGGCCGTTGGCGATATATTGCAGACACGCGACCTGGGCTGGTGGGACAAGACACGTACCGATGTGACTCTGGTGTCGTCACGTCGCGAGACTCATGACCTGTGGCAACTGTTGAATTCGCATGTCAAGGTAGGCGACAGCGACATTTTGCTCAGCGAAGTAATGGACATACAGCGGCGTGAGGCAAAGAACGTGATACCGCGACGCAATCAGGAATACGTGTTGCGCGTGGCTTTCAATGTACTTGGATCTTATTCATATATTAATAAGTATGTAGAGGAAGTCACCCAACAAATGTCCGAACGACTGCCAGTGGGTTTCCGTTGCATGCGTCCGGAATGGAGCGGGATTCCCACTGTGTCGCAGCAATACTGGCTGATTGCACTGTGTATCATCATCACTTACTGGCTCATGGCTATTTTATTTGAAAGCCTGATGCGTCCGCTTGCCATATTGCTGGCGCTTATACCGATGACACTGATGGCGGTATTCCTTACGTTTCAGTTTACCGGTATTCCTTTCGGAACCGGAGGACTGGCCGCTATTGTGTTGCTATGCGGACTGGTGGTCAATGCTGCTATCTACATTCTGTATCAGTTCGATCTTGTGCAAGCTGCGTCTCGTGTCAGTCCTGTGAAGGCATATGTGCGTGCATACAATCACAAGATAATACCGGTCATGCTTACTGTGTTGTCCACCATGCTTGGTCTCATCCCTTTTCTGCTGGATGGAATAGACAATAAATTCTGGTACACATTTGCTATCACTACTATGGTAGGGCTTACAGCATCTGTTGTGGCATTGGTATTTGTTCTGCCGTGGTTTGTAGGAATGAAAACAAAGAACGTTAGTGACGGAATGGGGTAAATTTATGCTTTCATGATAGGTGTTTCCTTGTTTCTTGTGCTGTTTTCCCTTACTAAGGGCAAAATGCACGTTTTTGCACGCTCGTTTTCTTGGCTGTTTGGGCGTTTTTAGAGAATTTTTAGGCTGTTAAACCTAAAAATAAAACATATAAATTTCATTAACACGACTAATTTTGCAGAGAAACTTTTTACAGTGCTGTGGGTGATGGGCCTGTTGCTTGTCACCGCTTGCAGGGACAAACAGGTGAGTGACGGTCAGGTGACGAATATTGATTTGACGAGTCCGACACAAAAGAGGCTGAATATGTCGGAATTTGTAAGCGGAATACAATACATCCCGCTGGAGACGTCGGACGACAACCTGATGGGTAACGTTGACCAGCTTCTGTTTGCGCACAATAAAATAATCATTGTGGACAATAAGACCGCTTCCATCTTTTTCTTTGACGACGTTAAAAGCGGAAATGTGCTTTATACAGCCATGCAACTTTGTTGGGCGAATCCTGAGGTGGCATGGACTTAAAACTTTGACGAAGAAGTTGATATGATTCTCCTTGAAATGCCCATGCCATTAACCCTAAGCCTTTAACTTTAAATCCTAAACCTTAACTCCTGAGGCTTTTTTCGCTTTATATTCTTTGAATTATATTTTAGAAAGATTATCTTTGTCAAAGATATATTTTATGGAATATGGATTTCGCGAATTTTATAGATAGGAAAGATTATCTTGAAAGGGTAGAAAATGCCTTACGAAGGGAAAAGCCTCAGTTTATTGTCATTTATGGACGAAGAAGAATAGGCAAGTCTAAACTTATTAAGGAAGTCATGGATTGGCAGCGGAGAGACATTTATTTTTTAAGCGACCAGACCAATGAAGCTAATCAGCGTATGTTGTTTGCAAAGACAGTTACTTTGGGAGGAATAGAAGACTTCGACAAAGTGACATATCCTGATTGGGAAACGGTTTTGCGTGCTTTAAACCGGCAGGTTGCGGAAAAAAGTACTATCTGCCTTGATGAATTTCCCTATCTTGTCAAAAGTTGTCCTTCTTTACCATCCGTTATACAAAAACTGCTTAATGAAAAATGTCTGAAATTCAATCTGATAATCTGTGGCTCTTCTCAACAGCTGATGCAAGGCTATATACTTGACCGGAAAGAGCCATTATATGGGCTGGCAGATGAAATCATACGTCTGACACCTATTCCCGTGCGGTATATCGGACAAGTGCTTGGTTGTGATGCGGAGCAGGCAATAGAAGAGTATGCAGTATGGGGAGGAATCCCCCGGTATTGGGAATTGAGAGCCGATTATGAGGACAATGAGACCGCGATTGAAAAGTTGCTATTGGACAACAAGGGCTTTTTGGCAGACGAGCCGTTACGACTGTTAAGGGATGATATGCGTGATATCGTGCAGGCATCTACACTGCTTTCGATTATTGGTAATGGTGCTAACCGCCTTTCGGAGATAGCCGGAAGGGTGGGGAAGGGATCTACTCAGATTACTGAACCTTTAGGTAAACTGAGAGAATTGGGTTATATACGTCGGGAAGTTCCATTTGGAGAAGATGAAAAGAAAAGCAAGAAAGGAATATACCGTATCAACGATAGCCTGCTGGCTTTTAATTACAGGTTTGTCGCACCTTATAAATCGATCCTTGAATTGGGACGTACGGAGACCGTTTTAAATCTTGTAAAGGCACAATTCTCAGGATATGTGGGCGATTGTTGGGAACATCTTTGCCGCCAATATGTTAGTGGCAGCGTGATCGACGGCATTGCATACAGTATGGCTTCACGATGGTGGGGAAAAGTTTTCACTGAAGAAAACAAGGACGGAGAAATGGTAGAACTTGATGTGGTAGCAGAATCATTAGATAAGAAGCATGTCATCATCGGAGAATGTAAATGGACTAACAGGGAAGATGCATTAAGACTTGTAAGCCGTCTTGAAGCAAAAATAAAGTATCTGCCTTTTATTAAAAAAAAGCAAAGCGTGCATATTATGCTATTCTTAAAGAACGAACCGCAAAACAAAGATGCTGCGAGGATTTTATATCCGGCGGATATATTACAAGAATAATAAAAAGTCAATTAAAGGTTGAAATATATTCTTCGGGATACAGATGGCACATGGATATTTTTTTCTGTTTGATATACCTGTATAGTGTGTGCATGTCCTCAATCCTAAACCTTAACTCTTATCGTACATCCGCCCCCCACATCATCTTGTTGCGGAGCGTGTCGAAGAAAATGTGGTTGTAGCGTTTGACGACCTTTATGCTGTAGTCGGCTCGTGCGATGTGCAGCCTTGTCCCTTCCTTGCACGACTCGCTTCGTCCGTCGATGGCCACCAGAAAGTTGTGACTGCGGCTTTCGACTTCGAGGGTGATTTCCCAGTCGTCGCAGATGACGATGGGACGCACGTTCAGGCTGTGGGGTGCCACGGGGGTGATGGCGATGGTCTGGCTGTGGGGCACCATGACGGGGCCGCCCACGCTGAGCGAGTAGGCAGTGGAACCGGTAGGCGTGGCAATGACTAATCCGTCGGCCTGGTAAGTGGTGAGGTGGGCACCGTTAATATAAGTATGTATGCTGATCATGGACGAACTGTCGTGCTTCAGTACGGCAATCTCATTGAGGGCATAGGGTTCTTGAAACACATGCCCGCCGTCGCAGCGCAGCTGAAGCACACTGCGTTCTTCTACCGTATAGTGATGGTTGTAGATTTCGTCGAAGGTATCTTCCATCTCGTCCGGCGAAATATCGGCCAGGAAACCTAATCGGCCGGTGTTGATGCCCAATATCGGAATGTTTTTTTTGCCTACCTGGCTGGCCGCCTTCAGAAAGGTGCCGTCGCCACCGATGCTGATGACCATATCCGCCTGGAAGTTATCGCCGTCGAACAATTCGGCAGGAGGAATGTTTAAATGGAGATCGGCTGTGAGAAAATGGTGAAACTCGCGGCTGATGCAAAGTTCGGCTTTGCGTTGGTGGAGTATCTGCAGAAGGGTCTCTGCATGGGATGATTTGCTTGCTTGATAGGTGTTTCCGATAATGGCAAATTTCATATTCAGTCTGTTATTATACGTTGCAAAGATGCCATTTTTTTCTCAGATTGCTGACAACTTATCGCTATTATTTGTATTTTTGCCGCAAACTATAGAACGTATTATGACAAGATTAAGCGTAAATATAAACAAGATTGCTACGCTGCGTAATGCCCGCGGTGGGAATGTACCGAATGTGGTGAAAGTGGCATTGGATTGCGAAAACTTTGGGGCTGACGGCATTACCGTTCATCCCCGTCCGGACGAACGGCATATACGCCGGAGCGACGTTTATGATTTGCGCCCCCTGCTCCGTACCGAATTCAATATAGAAGGTTATCCTGCTCCTGAGTTCATTGACCTGGTGCTGAAAGTGAAACCCCATCAGGTGACACTGGTGCCCGACAGCCCTACGCAGCTGACCTCGAATGCCGGATGGGATACGAAAGCTAATCAGAGTTTCCTGTCGGAAGTGCTGGATACGTTCAACGGTGCGGGCATCCGTACATCGGTCTTCGTGTCGACCGACCCGGAAATGATAGAATATGCGGCCAAGGCAGGTGCCGACCGTGTGGAACTCTATACGGAGCCTTATGCCAGTGCCTATCCGAAGGACCGGGAGGCTGCCGTGGCTCCTTTTGTGGAGGCTGCCAAGGTGGCACGCAGCCTGGGACTGGGACTGAATGCCGGACACGACCTGAGTTTGGTGAACTTGAACTATTTTTATAAAAACATTCCCTGGCTGGACGAAGTCTCCATTGGTCATGCGCTGATATGCGATGCGTTGTACCTGGGACTGGAACGTACTATTCAGGAATATAAAAACTGTTTACGCTGATGAACCTGATGCTTTTATGGGCCCAAGTGGCTCCGGCGCTTGCCGATTCGATTGCCGGTGCCAATCCGGTATTGACACCTGTCAACACACCCGACGAGATGAACCTGTGGAGTATGGCCATGAAAGGTGGCTGGATTATGGTACTGCTGGGCCTGATGTCCCTGCTGTGCTTCTACATTCTGTTCGAGCGCAACTACGTTATCCGGAAAGCCGGCAAGGAAGATCCGCAGTTTATGGACAAGATAAAGGACTACATACTGAGCGGTGAACTGAAGGCTGCCATAGCCTATTGCCGCAGTGTAGATACACCTTCGGCACGTATGATTGAAAAAGGAATCAGCCGTCTGGGACGCCCGGTGAACGATGTGCAGGCTGCCATCGAGAATGTGGGTAACTTCGAAGTGGCCAAACTGGAAAAAGGCATGACGATCATGGCAACCATTTCGGGTGGTGCGCCGATGCTGGGATTCCTTGGTACGGTGACCGGTATGGTACGTGCTTTCTGGCAGATGGCCAACGCCGGTAACAATATCGACATCACGCTGCTTTCGAGCGGTATCTATGAGGCCATGATTACAACCGTGGGTGGTCTGATTGTAGGTATCATAGCCATGTTTGCCTATAACTATCTGGTGACGCTGATTGACGGCGTAGTGAATAAGATGGAAGCCAAGACAATGGCCTTTATGGACTTATTGAATCAACCTTCATGTTAAAGCGCAGAGTCAAAATATCACCCAATTTCAGCATGGCGTCCATGACGGACCTCATCTTTCTGTTGCTGATATTCTTTATGATCACCTCGACCATGGTGTCGCCCAATGCCATCAAGGTGTTGCTGCCGCAAGGCAAACAGCAGACATCGGCCAAGCCCCTGGCGCGGGTGATTATCGACAAGGATCTGAATATGTATGCAGCATTCGGCAACGACAAGGAGCGTAACCTGTCGGTCGAGGAGCTGACACCTTTCCTGAAGGAATGTGCAGCCCGTGAGCCGGAGATGTATGTGGCTCTTTATGCTGATGAGTCGGTGCCTTACCGCGAAATCGTAAAGGTGCTGAACATTGCCAACGAGAACCATTTCAAGATGGTGCTTGCTACCCGTCCGCCTGAAAACAGATGAACGGAGGGGCGCATGTCCGCCATTGTTTATTATGAACAGTTAAAACAACAAATAGACCGATGCTCTCTTCCAAGAAAAAAGCAAAATATGTAGGACTGACAGGCGCGTTGCTGGTGCATGTGGCTATTGTAGCCCTTCTGTTGCTGGTGGGGTTTAGCCTACCTGAAAAGATGGAGGAAGACGGTATGCCCGTGATGTTGGGTGAAGTGCCCGACGCATGGGGAGCAGCCGACCCATCGCTGGTGGAGGTGGACGTGGTGCCTGAAGAAACGGCTCCCGAAGTGGAGGAAGCTGCCGAACAGGATATCATCACGCAGGAAGAGGAAGAAACGGTAGCGATCAAGCCCAAGAACGAGATAAAGAAAAAAACGGAAAAACCGGAAAAAACGGAGGCTGAAAAGGCTGAAGAAGCACGCAAGCTGGCCGAAGCCAAGGCCGAAAAAGAACGTCGGGAGGCTGAAGAGGCAGCTCGTAAACGTGTGGCCGGAGCTTTCGGAAAAGGTGCCCAGATGGGCAGCAAAGGAAATACCGAAGGAAAGGGCATACAGGGAAGTCCGACGGGAAATGCACCAACAGGGGCCACTACAGGAGTAGGTGGTTACGGAACATTCAGTTTGGGAGGACGTTCGTTAGGCGAAGGTGGTTTGCCAAAGCCGGCGTACAACGTGCAGGACGAAGGAAAAGTGGTAGTGGACATTACGGTGAACCCTGCCGGGCGTGTGATAGCAACGAGTATCAACCGTCAGACCAATACCGTGAATTCCGCACTGCGCAAAGCTGCCGAAGAAGCAGCGCGAAAGGCGCGCTTCAATGCGGTGAGCGGACTGGATAACCAGACAGGAACGATAACATATTACTTTAACTTAAAATAAAAGGAGATAGAACTATGGGTACAGTTTATGTATTTTTTGCCGATGGATTTGAAGAAATGGAGGCCTTTTCAGCAGTGGACGTCATGAAACGGGCGGGTCTTCAGGTGGTAATGGTTACGGTGACTCCCGATGAGATAGTAACAGGCTCGCATGGCATTCCGGTGCTATGTGACAAGAATATAGCAAATTGCGACTTCTACGATGCAGAACTGATTCTGCTGCCCGGTGGTCTGCCCGGTGCTACTACGTTGGATGCTTGTGAGGATTTGCACCGGCTGATTCAGCGATTTGCCGATGAGAACAAGCCTATTGCCGCCATTTGTGCCGCTCCGATGATTCTCGGAAAGATGGGACTGCTGAAAGGACGCAAGGCTACTTGCTATCCGGGATTCGACAAATATCTGGAAGGTGCTGAATATACTGGTGCCTTGGTGGAAAAGGACGGAAACTTTATTACCGGTAAGGGTCCTGCTGCAGCTCTGCCGTTTGCTCTGGCTGTGACTGAACATTTGTTGGGCGCAGAGAAAGTGGCCGAGTTGAAGAAAACGATGTGTGTGCCCGAATGAGGACATGCAACAGATTAACCAGTTAATATATTTATATCTGTGAAGTACGCTCTGATAGTAGCCGGTGGAAAAGGATTGCGTATGGGAACCGAACTTCCCAAACAATTTCTTCCGATAGGAGGAAAGCCTGTGCTGATGCACACGTTGCAGGCTTTCTACGACTACGATCGGGATATGCGGATTGTATTGGTTCTCCCGGCCAGCCAACAGGCGTATTGGACGCAACTGTGTCGGGAGTATCATTTTACGGTGCCTCATGAGGTAGTTGATGGCGGAGAAACCCGTTTCCATTCCGTAAACAATGCGTTGAAACGGGTCGATTCGTCGGGATTGATCGGTGTGCACGACGGAGTGCGTCCGTTTGTGTCGCAGGAGGTTATTGCGCGTTGCTACGGACTGGCTGCTGAAAAAAAAGCGGTAGTGCCGGTGGTCAACGTGGTTGAGACGGTGCGCCGTCTGTATCAGGACGGAAGAAGTGAGACGGTGCCACGCGATGAGTATCGGTTGGTGCAGACTCCTCAGGTGTTCGATGCGGAACTGTTGTTGCGGGCTTACCGTCAGCCTTATACGCCGGACTTTACGGATGATGCCTCTGTGGTAGAGGCATTGGGCGAACCTGTCTGGCTGACCGAAGGCAATCGCGAGAACATCAAGATAACCACTCCCTTTGATTTGAAGATAGCCGAAGCTTTGTTAAGCCCATGTTCGATTTAGCCTCGCGTGACATAAAATACTTGTCGGGTGTGGGGCCGCAGCGGGCTGCCGTGCTCAATAAGGAGCTGGGCATTTATTCCATGCACGACTTATTGTATTATTTCCCTTATAAATATGTAGATCGAAGCCGGATATACAGCATATACGAACTGGATGGAAATATGCCTTACATTCAGTTGAAAGGTGAGATTCTGAGTTTCGAGGATGTGGGGGAAGGACGGCATCGCAGGTTGGTGGCTCACTTTTCAGACGGAACGGGAGTCGTGGATCTGGTCTGGTTTCAGGGAGTCAAATACATACTCGGAAAATACAAGGTCCATCAGGAGTATATTGTCTTCGGCAAGCCGACGGTTTTCAACGGCCGCATCAACATAGCCCATCCGGATGTGGACGCAGTGGCCGACCTGAAACTTGAAACGATGGGGTTGCGTCCTTACTATAACACGACTGAGAAGATGAAACGCGGTTTGATCAACTCGCATGTCATTGAGAAAATGATGGCTGCGGTGGTGAAGTTGCTTTCCGAACCTTTGCCCGAAACGCTGCCACCCGTTATCTTGCGCGAGCATCATCTGATGCCGTTGACCGAAGCTCTTGTCAATATACACTTTCCGGCCAATGCCGATATGCTGCGAAAGGCACAATACCGACTGAAGTTTGAAGAACTGTTTTATGTGCAGCTCAACATTTTGCGCTATGCGCGCGACAGGCAACGCAAGTATCGCGGATATGTGTTCAGTAAAATCGGTGACATATTCAATACGTTTTATTCCAGGAATCTCCCTTTCGAACTGACCAATGCCCAGAAACGGGTGTTGAAGGAAATTCGTCGCGACATGGGAATGGGCCGACAGATGAACCGCCTGTTGCAGGGTGATGTGGGCAGCGGGAAAACGCTAGTGGCATTGATGAGTATGCTGATTGCCTTGGACAACGGTTATCAGGCCTGTATGATGGCACCTACCGAAATTCTGGCTAACCAGCATTACGATACCGTTTGCGAGTTTCTGCATGGCATGGACGTGCGGGTGGAGCTGCTGACAGGTTCGGTGAAGGGCAAGCGTAGGGAAGCCATTCTGAAGGGACTGCTGACTGGAGAAGTACAGATTTTGATAGGTACGCATGCAGTCATCGAGGATACGGTGAATTTTGCTTCGTTGGGCTTTGTGGTCATTGACGAACAGCATCGCTTTGGCGTTGCCCAGCGCGCCCGGCTGTGGACGAAGAGTGCGCAACCGCCTCATGTACTGGTAATGACGGCTACCCCTATTCCCCGTACGTTGGCGATGACTCTTTACGGTGATCTGGATGTGTCGGTCATTGACGAACTGCCGCCGGGACGGAAACCGATAGCGACCATCCATCAGTTTGATAACCGGCGCGAAAGTCTGTATCGTTCCGTGCGGAAACAGATTGAAGAAGGGCGACAAGTCTATATCGTCTATCCTTTGATAAAGGAAAGCGAGAAAATCGACCTGAAGAATCTGGAGGAAGGTTATCTGCATGTTTGCGAGGCTTTCCCCGACTGTAAGGTAGTCAAAGTGCATGGCAAGATGAAGCCTGCCGAAAAAGACAGGGAAATGCAGTTGTTTGTTTCGGGCGAAGCACAGATTATGGTGGCCACTACGGTGATCGAAGTAGGGGTGAATGTGCCCAATGCTTCGGTGATGATTATCGAAAATGCCGAACGCTTTGGCTTGTCGCAACTTCATCAGTTGCGGGGACGTGTAGGGCGTGGAGCCGACCAGTCTTATTGTATTTTAGTGACCGGTTACAAACTGGCCGAAGACACCCGCAAGCGGTTGGAGATTATGGTACGTACCAATGACGGGTTTGAGATAGCCGAAGCTGACCTGAAACTGCGTGGTCCTGGCGACTTGGAGGGCACTCAGCAGAGCGGCGTTGCTTTTGACTTGAAGATAGCGGATATTGCTCGCGACGGACAGTTGTTGCAATACGTGCGCGAAGTTGCGCAGAAAATCGTAGATGCTGACCCGAATGGTGTCTTGCCCGAGAATGAAATCTTGTGGCGTCAACTGAAGGCTTTGCGGAAAACGAACGTTAATTGGGCTGCCATAAGTTGAAAAACGGTTAAACATACACTTTATTCTCATTTTATGTTGTATAACATGTTTGCTCTTATTCCCCCTATTTATAGGGGTTTAAGAGGTATCTTACTGGCTGTTAAGGTGTAGCTCCGTGAAAAAATAGTTAATGAAAGGTACTGTTTTTCAGCAGGAAGTTTTATCTTTGGGGAAATTTTTAAAAACAATCTGGATATTCGCGTAGATCAAGCCTCTGATTTCCTCATAACATACTTGCCACGGGTATCAAAAAAAGAAAGACAAGAAATAGGATGAGTTTTAAAGGACTAAAAACAATTTTGATTGCCGCGGCAGCTATGGTCAGCTTGAATTCTTTTTCTCAGGACCTCATTGCTCGCCAGGCTCCCATCGACAGAAAACTAAAAAGTGTAGATTCGCTGGCTTTACAGAAACAGATACGTGCAGAGCAGGCTTTGTATCCCGGACTTGATCTCTACCCCAATTGGAACAATGATTTGGTACAGGCTTACGGCAATGCCATTGTACCCGAAAAATATACTTTCGACCTCACCGGATTTTGTATGCCTACCGAACATACCCGTATCACTGATGTCTTCGGATATCGTCCCCGTCGCCGTCGTGCTCATTACGGTCTTGACATCAAGGTGTATGTGGGAGATACCATCCGTGCGGCTTTTGACGGAAAAATACGTATCGTGAAGAATCAGGGGCGCCGTGGTTATGGCAAGTATGTAGTTATCCGTCACGATAACGGGCTTGAAACGGTTTACGGACATTTGTCGAAGCAATTGGTTGACGTGAACCAGCGAGTAAAGGCCGGTGAACCTATTGCGTTGGGAGGCAATACGGGACGTTCTACCGGTTCTCATCTCCATTTCGAAACGCGTTTCTTGGGAATACCTATTAATCCGGCTTTGATGTTCGATTTCGAAAAACAGGATATCGTAGCCGATTCCTATACTTTCCAGAAGACAAAAGGCTCTTCGGGCAAGGCCAAGAGCATGGCTTCGGGCGAGGGACTGTTCTACAAAGTGAAGAAAGGCGATACATTGTCTAAAATTGCTTCCCGTCAGGGAGTATCCATTGATAAACTTTGCAAGCTGAACCATATCACGCGCAGGACTCTTCTGCGTCCGGGTCAGGTATTGCGCTGTTCCTAAAAACGTAAACAATCTTTATAGCAAGAGGGCACTTTAATAGATTTTAGAGTGTCCTCTTTTTATTTCTCTTCAATTATACTTATCTTTGTGGCCTATTAGTAAGGAAATGAAAGATACCAAACAACAATTTGAGCATGTCATTGCGGTGTGTCGTGATTTGTTTTCGAAGAAACTGCATGATTACGGCCCTGCATGGCGTATCCTCCGTCCGTCTTCTGTCACCGATCAGATATTTATCAAGGCAAACCGCATCCGAAGTATTGAGACCAAGGGGGTGGCGCTGGTTGATGAAGGAGTCCGTTCGGAATTTATTGCCATCGTGAATTATGGCATTGTAGGCCTGATACAGCTGGAATTGGGATATGCAGAGTCGGCCGACATATCGAATGATGAAGCAATGGCATTGTACGATAAGTATGCAAAAGCCTCGCTCGACCTGATGTTGGCGAAGAATCACGATTACGATGAGGCGTGGCGCAGCATGCGTATCAGTTCGTACACCGATCTTATTCTGATGAAGATTTACCGTACCAAGCAGATTGAAAGTCTGGCGGGACATACGTTGGTGTCGGAAGGTGTGGATGCCAACTATATGGATATGATTAATTATTCTGTGTTCGGTTTGATAAAGATAGAGTTTGGAGACTGAGAAAAAACATATTATCATGAAAGTGTGGGTGAACATCTGCCGCTTTGTGCTGGCTGTCGTGTTCATCTTTTCCGGCTTTGTGAAGGCTATTGACCCGCTGGGCTTTTTCTACAAGATACAGGACTATCTGACGGCCTTTGGGCTGATTTCGTGGTTCCCGGGGTATTGGCCGTTGCTTTTTGCCGTATTGCTGGCCGCCGTCGAGTTCTGTACGGGCATGTATCTCTTCCTCGGCATCCGTCGTCGTATTTCTTCTTCTTTGGCGCTTCTGCTGATGCTGGTGATGACACCGCTGACGCTGTATCTGGCCATTGCCAACCCCGTATCGGATTGCGGTTGCTTTGGCGATGCCATTGTGCTGACCAACTGGCAGACTTTCGGTAAGAACGTGGTGTTGCTGATTGCTGCTGTTACTGTTGTCTGGAAGTGGAGGGAGGTTGTAAGGTTCATTTCGTTGAAACTGGAGTGGATCTTGTCGCTATATACGATTCTTTTTGTGTTTGCCCTGGCTTTTTATTGCCTGCGTAATCTTCCTTTGTTTGATTTCCGTCCCTATAAGATTGGCACGAATATCAAGGCTGGAATGGAGATTCCCGAAGGTGCCAAACTGAGTGTGCTCGAAACCATGTTTGTCATGGAGAAAGATGGCAAGCGGCAGGAGTTTACGCTCGATAACTATCCGGACAGTACCTGGACGCTGGTCGAGACACGTACGGTGGTTAAGGAAAAAGGATATGAACCGCCGATTCATGACTTCTCGATGTTGAGCATAGACAGTGGCACCGACATAACCGACAGTGTGCTGACAGATCCCGGATATACGTTCCTGTTGGTGGTACACCGTGTTGAGGAAGCCGATGACAGCTATATCGATCTGATTAACGAAATCTATGATTACAGTGTAGAGCATGGCTACGGATTCTATGCACTGACTTCTTCTCCTGAAGAAGAGATAGCCCTGTGGTGCGACCGAACCGGAGCCGAATATCCGTTCTGTCAGATGGACGATATTACGCTGAAGACGATTATACGTTCCAACCCCGGCTTGTTGTTGCTGAAAGGCGAGACAATTCTGAATAAATGGAGTGACAGTCAGTTGCCCGATGAATATGTGCTGACCGACAGTTTGGACAGGTTGGCGTTGGGGCGGCAGAAGCATGTGAACGATTGGTACACGATGGGCTATGTAGTGTTGTGGTTCTTGGTGCCGCTGGTTATTGTCATCGGGGCGGACCAGCTGTTCATCGTCAGACGGAACAGAAAGTTGAAAGCTTAGCAGGATGAATTATTAACCCTTTTAATAAATAAAAACAAGATGAGAAAAAACATTGTTGCAGGAAACTGGAAAATGAACAAAACCCTCCAGGAGGGTATTGCTCTTGCAAAAGAACTGAATGAAGTACTGGCTAACGAAAAGCCTAACTGTGATGTAATCATCTGTACACCGTTTATTCACCTGGCATCGGTGACTCCGTTGGTCGATCCCGCCAAGATTGGTGTAGGTGCAGAAAACTGCGCCGACAAGGAATCGGGTGCTTATACCGGTGAAGTTTCGGCTGCCATGGTTGCTTCTACAGGTGCCAAATATGTAATTCTGGGTCACTCGGAGCGTCGTGCTTACTATCACGAGACAGTAGAGATTCTGGAAGAGAAGGTGAAACTGGCTTTGGCCAACGGTCTGACTCCTATCTTCTGCATTGGCGAAGTGCTGGCTGAACGTGAGGCTAACAAGCAGAACGAAGTAGTTGCCGCACAGCTGGCTTCTGTATTCTCGTTGTCTGCCGAGGACTTCTCGAAGATTATCCTGGCTTACGAACCGGTATGGGCCATTGGTACTGGCAAGACTGCTACTCCGGAGCAAGCTGAAGAAATCCACGCTTTCATCCGTTCTACTGTAGCCGAGAAGTATGGCAAGGAAGTTGCAGAAAACTGCTCTATCCTTTACGGTGGCAGCTGCAAGCCTTCGAATGCCAAGGAATTGTTTGCCAAACCCGATGTTGACGGTGGTCTGATCGGTGGTGCTGCTTTGAAGGCTGCTGACTTCAAGGGCATTATCGACGCATTCAATTGATAATTGATAACGGGCGGTTGATAGCAGGTGGCCGATGACAAATGTCGGGCGTTACTTCCCGACGGGTCGTTGTCGCTTGTTATCAATTGCCTTTTCTTCCACTTTTTGCGAGACGGAGAGCTGAACCTGACGGCGTTAAAGGCATTTTGCGGGCTGTTCGCGTCGGGCGGAGCCGTTGTTCGGACACGGATTATACGGGAAGAATGTTTATGTAAGGCGTATAATCCGCATCTGGAGAAGTTGCACGTTTGTTGAGGTCGCCCGCTTTCCCGGCCGAGAGTGTGAGAAGCAATGTTTAATCATCACATATCGATATACATATTTATCTATGAAAAGACTTGGTTTGTTTTTAGTGGTATGTTTCGTTTTTGCGGCCCTTTCGGTGGCGCAAAACAACATAGTGAAGAGTCTGGAGCGTGATGTGCCCGGGCAAGGCAAGGTACGCATCCATCAGGATGAACGCATCACGGCTTTGATAGGTTCGGAATACGTTCCGACGGGGAGCGATGATGCCAGGACAATCAAAAGTTCGGGTTACCGCATTCAGGTATATGCCGGAAACAATACCCGTCAGGCCAAGAACGAGGCACATGCGGTGGCTTCGCGCATCAAGGAGTATTTCCCGGAGCTGGCTGTTTACACATCTTTCAATCCGCCCCGCTGGTTGTGCCGTGCGGGCGATTTCCGCAGTATTGAGGAGGCCGATGCGATGATGCGCAAACTGCGTGCTACGGGTGTTTTCAAAGAGGTTTCGATTGTGAGAGAACAGATTAATATACCATTATAAGTGTCAAATATAAAAGAAGCTATGTTAGGAAAAGAAGAAGTACAGTCTCCTGCATTGGATGAGTTGAAGGAACACTACCAGCGTATCCTTACCTTGCTGGGCGAGGATGTTGAGCGTGAAGGATTGCTGAAGACACCGGAACGTGTGGCCAAGGCCATGCTGACCCTGACCAAGGGCTATACGATGGACCCTCATGAAGTGTTGCGTTCGGCCAAGTTCAAGGAAGAATACAGTCAGATGGTGATTGTGAAGGACATTGATTTCTTCTCACTGTGCGAGCACCACATGCTGCCTTTCTATGGCAAAGCGCACGTGGCTTATATTCCTAACGGCTACATCACGGGGTTGAGCAAGATTGCCCGTGTGGTAGACATCTTCTCGCACCGGCTTCAGGTGCAGGAGCGCATGACGCTGCAGATTAAGGAATGCATTCAGGAGACGCTCAATCCGCTGGGTGTAATGGTGGTGGTCGAGGCCAAGCACATGTGCATGCAGATGCGGGGCGTGGAGAAACAGAACGCCATCACCACGACTTCCGATTTCACCGGTGCTTTTAACCAGGCAAAGACGCGGGAGGAGTTCATGAACCTTATCAAGCATCACTCTACTTCCCTGTGATCTGTCCATAACTTATAGCAGACGTATTTCTATAGCCGGCCTCCCTTTGGCTGGCGCGTAAAGTCCATAGTCAGTCATGTAATGCCCCTCTTTAGGATCGCTGACTATGGACTTTGTTTTTTCAACATGCCTGTTGTGTGTCGCTGCAGCCGCCGTGCACTGTCGGTGCAAAAGCGATGCACTGCTGCTGCAAAGGCGTTGCACCGTTGCTGCAAAGGCGTTGCAGCGTCAGTGCAAAGGCAGTGCACTGTTACTTTGCTGACTGTTACGGATTTAACAGGTCGCTTCTTTGTTTTATAAACTATGATAATGGTCGGTTCATGGGGAAGAGCTAATAATTAAAGAAAATCTTTGCATTGGATATAATAAACATTATCTTTGTGACAGATGGATGTACTCCATTCTTGTATTATCTTAATTTAATAATGAAACACATGAAACGAAATGCATGGAGAGTTTTCCTTGTGGCTGTATGTTTGGGCAGCTTGTGTGCTGCATGTACTGCACATCAGGAAATCCGTATCACAGGTTCCCTGCGCAATGCCGACGGAGCGCCTCTAATCTGTTGCCGTTCGCTCGATAGAATGTTCTATTCGCAGAGTTGCAATGCACTGGCCTTGCAGACCGACAATACCTTCAACGAACCCCCTATTTCGGCCGATTTGCATTTTCCCGATGTTAGTTTGTTGTAGAAAACAGTCAAATAAAAAGAAGGAGGAAGTTCTATGTGGAGAAGATGTATGGTGATACTGCTGTTATGTGTAGTCGTTCCGTTGGCAGTAAGGGCGCAACTGCCGGATAGTATATCCGTTCCGTTGAAAGAGTTTGCCCAGATGGTTGATCAGTTCGGACGGGTTTTCCCTCAGGAAAAGGTAGCCTTGCATTTTGATAATACAGGTTATTATCAGGGCGATGACATTTGGTTCCAGTGTTATGTGGTGACTTCCGGTCTGAATCGCCCGACGACTCTTAGCAAGACGTTGTATGTGGAACTGTTGAATCCCGGAGGTGAAACCGTCTCCAAACAGATTCTGCCGATACGGAACGGACGCTGTCACGGCCATTTCGCATTGACGCAGCAACCTTTCTATTCAGGCTTTTACGAAGTGCGTGCCTATACCAAATACATGCTGAATTTTGATGAAGTTTCGATTTTCTCACGCATCATTCCTGTATTTGACAAGCCGATGAAGGAGGGAAACTATGAGGAAAAGAGAATCAGATCGCGTGTGGGCAAGTATCCTCAAGTGCGCAAATTGGAAAAGAAAAAAAAGAAACTGAACCTTAAGTTCTATCCTGAAGGCGGATATCTGGTCAGGGACGTGCCGGTGCGTGTAGCATTCGAGGCGACAGATGCCTATGGTAATCCAGTAAATGTGTCGGGACGTGTGGTAGATAAGGAGGGCCGTGAATCTGTGTCTTTTGCTGCGGGACACGAAGGGAAAGGCTCTTTTACCTATACGGCTGATGGGAAAGAAGATGAAGTAGAGGTTATCTGGGATGATAAGAAATACCGTTTCGATTTGCCTGAAGTGCGGGATGTGGGGTTTGTCTGTTCTGTCGATAATCTCAGTTCGCCGGACAGTTTGCTGGTGAAAGTGCAGAAAAATGTTCGCACGCCGGGTGAGATACTTGGAATGGCTGTGCTCAGTGGAGGCCAGCTTTACCATTTTTACATGCTGACGGTTAGCCGTAGTCTTCCTGTCTGTTTTGCGTTGAACAAACGGAATATGCCTGCCGGTGTAGCTCAGGCTGTTTGGTTCGACCGTTCGGGTCAGGTTGTGGCCGACCGTCTGTTTTTCGTCGGTCAGCCCGATACTCTGTCTGTTTCTGTCCGTTCTGATAAGGAGATGTATCAGCCTTACGATTCTGTTTGCGTGGATTTTGAAGTGCGGGATACCGAAGGCCACCCCGTGCAGACACCTTTGTCCGTATCTGTCCGCGACGGGTGGAAGGAGGTGGAAAACCGCCATTCGCTGCTGACCGACCTGTTGCTGATGTCGGACATCAGGGGATATGTTCACAGGCCTTCGTGGTACTTCGAATCGGATGATCTGGAGCATCGTCGTGCGTTGGACGAATTGTTGATGGTGCAGGGTTGGAGGCGTTACGACTGGGAGAGTATGACCGGAGTACATCCTTTCAATCTGAAATATCTGCCCGAACAGGGCATCGAAGTGCATGGTACGGTGGTATCGATGGTGCGCAGTAAACCCCGTGCCAATGTAAATGTTTCGGCCCTTTTAAGTAATCTCGGCGGTAATTCGGAATTGGAGAAAAACCGCTCGCTTGCTTATTTTACTACTGACAGTCTGGGACGTTTCTCGTTTATCTCTCAGCTTGAGGGGAGGTGGTACCTGGTACTTGCCGTTACCGAGAAGGGGAAAAGAAAGGGGCATCGCATCGTGTTGGACCGCGTGTTTGCACCTGAGCCTCGTACATATCCGCTGGTGGAAATGCAGGTACGGTTGTTCGGAGAAAAGGATACTACTCTGGCCGTCGGCCAATCGGTGGATACTGCCTGGGTGGAGGAGGATTATGAACAGTTTTTGAAGGCATATGAAGATTCTTTGCGTAAGCTTGGTATCACAGAAAAGATACACCACATTGACGAAGTGGTGATTAAGGGACGCAAGCGTGACAAGGCCAACGAGATATATGAAGCTCGTACCAAGTCCGTTGCCTACTACGATGTAGTTTCTGAGATGGACGATATCCTGGATAGAAACGGATTTGTCGGCGATGATATTCACGAACTGATGATTAACATGAATCCTAATTTTTATACTAAGTTTAGTCCTTCGGATGGAGATTTGTTGTATTATAAGGGGCGTCGTGTTCTGTTTGTCATCAACTATGAGCGTACCCGCAGTAAGGATATCAATAGATATCGCTATCTGACGCTGGAGTCTATCAAGTCGATTTATGTCAGTGAGGATATCGGGACGATGGCCCTTTATGCCGATCCGGGAATCTCTCCCTTTAGCATTGACAAGTTGTATGGTTGTGTCGTGCTGATAGAGACTTATCCAGGGGGAAAGATCCCTGCGAAGGGGGCAAGGGGTGTGCGCAAGACGTGGCTCGATGGTTATAGCAAGGTGAAGGAATTCTATTCGCCGGACTATCGGGTGCTACCCCATGAGGATGATTATCGCCGGACACTGTACTGGCAGCCGGAGTTGATGACCGATGAACAGGGACGTGCCACGGTACACTTCTACAATAACAGCCGTTGCCGTCGTCTGCGTATATCGGTGAATGCACTGGATGCTGCCGGGCGTATAGGAGTGCTTGAGCGTTGATATCGTCAGAACATGCATTTGAACCACACTTGCACGGCTCGCGAGCGACACTTGCACGGCTCGCGAGCCACACAAGTGTTTCAGAAATGTAATGCAAGTGTTGCTCGCACGGGTGGGGAGCGGCTGTTTTTTCTGGCGATGGCTGCCTGTTGTTTGCGAGAAAAATGTATATTTGCGTAACTTATTATTCTGAAGGAACATGAGCAAGATTTATCCGGTAGGCATACAGAGTTTTGAAGAGATACGTCGGGGCGGTTATTGCTATATCGACAAAACATCTTTGATATATCAATTGGTGAAGACGGGCAAATATTACTTCCTTAGCCGTCCTCGCCGTTTTGGCAAGAGCCTGCTCATCTCTACGCTGGAAGCTTATTTCTTAGGGAAGAAGGAGTTCTTCCAAGGACTTGCCATGGAAGGGTTGGAGAAAGACTGGATGGTTCATCCCGTGCTACATCTCGACCTGAACGCGCGGAAGTATGTGGACGCCGCTTCGCTGACCGCCATCCTGAACCAGCACTTGGAAAGTTGGGAAGCCCTCTATGGTGACGAGAAGAAGGATCGTGCCCCCGAAGAACGCTTTGCCTGGATTATAGAGAAGGCATGCCGGGCGACGGGGCGGAACGTGGTGGTGTTGGTGGACGAGTACGACAAGCCCATGCTACAGGCCATCGGCAACGAACCTCTGCTTACCGACTACCGCAACACACTGAAAGCCTTTTACGGCGTGCTGAAGAGTTGTGACAAATACCTTCGATTTGCTCTGCTGACAGGGGTGACAAAGTTCAGCAAGGTCAGCGTGTTCAGCGATCTGAACAATCTGATGGACATCTCCTTGTCCAACCGCTTCGCCAATATCTGCGGCATTACGGAGAACGAACTTTACAGGGACTTGGAGGAAGGCATCCGACGCTTGGCCGATGCCAACGGGATGTGTGATGCCGAGGTCAGGCAGACACTGAAAGAATGGTACGACGGCTATCACTTCGCTGAAAATACGGAAGACATCTACAACCCGTTCAGCCTGCTCAGTACACTGTCCGAAATGAAGTTCGGCAGCTACTGGTTCGAGACGGGTACGCCTACTTTCCTTGTCGAACTGCTCCAGCGCAGCAAGTACGACCTGCACCGCCTGACCGAAGAGATGGCAACCGCAGATTCGTTGGGGGGCATCGACACGATGGAGACCAATCCTGTACCCATCCTCTACCAGAGCGGTTATCTCACCATTAAGGGCTATGACAGACGCTTCAGGACTTATACCTTAGGTTTCCCGAATCAGGAAGTGGAAGAGGGCTTTATCCGATACCTGCTGCCTTTCTACTCCGGTACATCGAAGTCCGATTCTGCTTTTGAGATTGTCCACTTTGTGCGCGAAGTGGAAAGCGGCAACATCGACGCCTTCATGCGTCGCCTCCAGAGCTTCTTTGCCGACACACCTTACGAGTTGGTACGCGATCTGGAGCTTCATTACCAGAACGTGCTGTTTATCGTTTTCAAACTGCTGGGCTTTTACACGCAGGCGGAGTATCATACATCCTATGGCCGCATAGACATGGTTGTCAAGACCGACCGCTACATTTACGTGATGGAGTTCAAGTTAGAAGGTTCCGCTGAGGAAGCCTTGCGGCAAATCAACGAAAAGCAATATGCCCTGCCTTTTGCTGCCGACGGGCGGACGCTCTATAAGATAGGTGTGAACTTCAGCAATGCCACGCGCGGCATCGAGAAGTGGGTGGTGGAAGGCGCATAGCGCAAATCGGTTCGCTTGCTTTAGAAACTCAGCACCACACGGTCGCCCAATCGCTTGGCCATGATGCTCTGTACCTCGCGCAGTTCGCTGTAGCGCTGCATGATGGAGTTGCACTTTTCGTTGTCGTTGGCCACGGCGGGGTCTTGCAGGGCAAACATCATGTGCTTCAGTTCCTCGCTGACGATGGCGTACTTGAAGTTGATCATCAGCGTGGGCACCAGTTCGTAGAGGCGCTCTTCGTCGGTGACGATTTTCTGGTTCTTCGAGTGGTACTTGCTCAGCTGGTATCGGCTGCTGACCAACTCGACAGTCAGTTTGCTGATGGCCGGGTCGGGATGGTTCAGGAAGTAGCGTTCGGCAATGAAGCCTTCGTCGTGCAGGTGGGCGGCGGCTTCTGTCATAATCTGCCGGTGCAGCGGGTTGTGGAAAGCCAGGTCGTCTTCTTTCAGGTCGTTCACTACGTATTCGATGACGCTGACCGGAACTTCTTCGCCGGCTTCGTTGGTGGTGTTGCACATGACGCGTTCGCCGTAGCGAACGACCATTTGCAGAATCAGCCGTTCGTATTTGTAGAACTCCCGTCCTTCCTTGCCCTCTTGCGGGATGAACGATTCGTACACATCCGCCGATAAGGCGGCTTCGGGCGGAAAGTCGATTGAGGGGTAGGGAGCAGGAATCGCTTCCTGCGTAGGACCGTCGGCGGCAGGTGCGGGGATGTCGCCCGCCGGTGCGTTGGCGGCTGTTTGTGGCATGTCGCTGTTGGGCGCGGTTGCGTTGTTGCCTGCGGGTGTGTTGGCTCTGGCAGCGGCGGCCCGGCGTTCGCGCTCGATGCGTTCGGCTTGCTGTTCGGCCTGTTTCTCGCGGCGTTTGGCCACTTCGTTCACTAACAGGCGGTCTTCTACATGCAGCAGCTGGGCACACTCCTTGATGTAAACGTCGCGTACGATGGCTTCGGGTATCACCGATATGCTTTGTACCAGGTTGCTGATCAGTTCGGCACGTTTGATGGGGTCGCGTCCGGCATCCTCAAGCAGCAGGTTGGTCTTGAAGCGGATGAAGTCCGTTTCGTGTTCGTTGATGAATGCCTGGAACTCCGTGGCATTGTGCTTGCGGGCGAAGGAGTCGGGGTCGTCGCCGTCGGGCAGGAGGCACACTTTGATGTTCATTCCCTCTTCGAGCAACATGTCGATGCCTCGTATGGAGGCTTTGATACCGGCTGCATCGCCGTCGTAGAGCACGGTCATGTTGTTGGTGAAGCGGTGTATCATCTTGATTTGCTGTGTGGTCAGCGCCGTACCCGACGAGGCTACTACATTCTCCACACCGCTCTGGTGCATGGAGATGACGTCGGTATAGCCTTCCACTAAGAAGCAGCGGTCCTGCTTCACGATGGCCTGCTTGGCGAAGTAGATGCCATAGAGTTCGTTGCTCTTGTGATAGATTTCGCTTTCGGGCGAGTTGACGTACTTCACCTTGACACCCTTGGTGGCAGCAGCCAGCACACGTCCGCCAAAGGCTACCACCTTGCCCGACAGCGTATGGACGGGGAAGATGACGCGTCCCCAGAAGCGGTCGCGCAGGCGGTGGTCGTCCGTCTCGTAGCAGAGGCCCGTCTTCACCAGAAACTCCTTTTTATATCCTTTCTTGAGGGCTTCTTGGGCAAAGGCATCGTGGCTGTCGGTGCAGTAGCCTAACTGGAACTTCTCGATGATGTCGTCGCGGAAACCGCGGCTGTGGAAGTAGGCCATGCCGATGCTGCGTCCGTCCACGTGGTTGTGGAGGATGTTCTGGAAATAATCGCGTGCAAACTGGTTGACGATGAAAAGGCTTTCGCGCTCGCTCTGCGCCTGCTTTTCTTCGGTGGACAGTTCGCGTTCCTTGATTTCGATGCCATACTTCCGTGCCAGATAGCGCAACGCCTCGGGGTAGGTCAGCTGTTCGTGCTCCATGATGAAGTGAACGGCATTACCGCCCTTGCCACAGGCAAAGCACTTGCAGAGACCTTTGGCCGGAGAAACGTAGAAAGAGGGAGTCTTGTCATCATGGAAAGGACACAGGCCGACATAGTTCACTCCGCGCTTGCGCAGGGTGACGAAGTCGGACACGACATCGGTGATCTGTGCCGCGTCCATAATCCGGTCGATGGTTGCCTGGTCTATCATGATGGTAAGTCAGCTGTTTCCTTTAAACGTGGTGCAAAGATAGCCTTTTTTCGTTTTACTTATTCAATGCGTCGAGCAGTTCTTGCCAGTTGTCGCAAAGAGCCTGCATGGAGGGGAACAGCAGGTTGGCACCCGCATCGAGCAGTACCTGACCGTCGAGCGGACCGGTATTGACGGCTATGGTGAAAATACCTGCGGCCACACCTGCCTGTACACCGATGGGGGCATTCTCGACGACGATGGCCTCGTTGGCCTGTACACCGGCTTTCTGCAACCCCATCAGATAGGGTTCCGGGTTTGGTTTGCCGTATTTTACATCGAAAGCCGTGACCATGTGGCTGCGGTCGAACATGCCGGGGAAGTTATGCGCCAGGCGGTCCAGCAGCGAGTGTTGTCCGGAACCTGTCACCAATACGGGGGTAATGCCTGCCGCCTTGACTTTCTGCAGTGTTTCCCAGGCGCCCGGCATCCGTTCGGGTTCGGGGTGTGAATTGAATTCCTTGCTTTTTTCGGCATAGATGCTTTCTATCAGTTCGGGGCTGGCTTCCTTGCCGAACTGGCGCTGATAGACGATGTTGATGGTCGAGGCACCGGTGCGTCCCTCGTGCAGATAGGCTTCTTCGCGACTGAGGTGCAGTCCGTGGCGTTCCATCACCTTGTGCCAGGACTCGGCATGATAGGGCATGGAGTTGAACAGGACGCCGTCCATGTCGAACAGGGCGGCTTTCAGGTGCAGGTGGGAGTAACCGTGTTTTTGTAGATAGTCGGATATGGATTTTTCGAACATAATAAGTTTTTAAGTTATACGAAATGTGGAATGGATAAACAGCAGACAGCGCAGACAAAGGCAGGAGGAGGAAGTGATGTCTGTTCCGCTTTGCAGGGAACGGTGTTTTCCATCTCGCTGCGCTTGCCTGCGCTGTTCTTAATATCAGTCTTTTACAGTCTAGCCCGGATTGCTTTCGACTCTTCTTCGTAGCCCGGCTTGTTCAGCAGAGCGAACATGTTCTTCTTGTAAGCTTCTACACCCGGTTGGTTGAACGGATTTACGCCCAGCAGGATGCCGCTGATGCCGCATGCCTTTTCGAAGAAATACATCAGGCTGCCGATACCTTCTTCGTCGAGTGCCGGAACAACGATACGCATGTTGGGTACGCCGCCGTCCACGTGTGCCAGCTGTGTGCCGAGTTCGGCCATCTTGTTGACTTCGTCCACGTGTTTGCCGGCAAGGAAGTTCAGGCCGTCCAAGTTGGCTTCGTCAGTCGGTACAGTCAGTTGGTGCTGAGTCTTTTCGACAGAGATGACTGTCTCGTAGATGGTACGTTCGCCTTCCTGGATCCATTGTCCCATAGAGTGCAGGTCGGTCGAGAAGTCAACGGCAGCGGGGAATATACCCTTTCCGTCCTTACCTTCCGATTCGCCGTACAGCTGTTTCCACCATTCGTTGAAGTAGTGCAGTTTAGGGTTGAAGTTGACGAGAATTTCGATTTTCTTACCGCTCTTGTACAGTTCGTTGCGGGTAGCAGCATACAGGGCGGCAGGATTTTCGGCAAACGGAACGTTGAGTCCGCATGCCTGTTCCATGGCAACGGCTCCGGCTACCAGTTTCTCGATATCGAATCCGGCAACGGCGATGGGCAGCAGGCCAACTGGTGTCAGTACCGAGAAGCGTCCTCCTACATTGTCGGGGATGATGAACGACTTGTAACCTTCGCGGTCGGCAGTGACGCGGGCAGCACCTTTCTTGGCATCGGTGATGGCTACGATTACTTTCTGTGCCATTTCCTTGCCGCGCTGATCCTCGCATTGTTTCTTCAGCAGGCGGAAGGCAAGAGCCGTTTCGGTAGTAGTTCCCGACTTGGAGATGTTGATTACACCGAATTTCTTTCCTTTCAGGTATTCGGTCAGTTCGTATAGATAATCTTCGCCGATGTTGTGTCCGGCAAAGAGGATAACGGGACCGTTCTTCTTCTCTTGCAGCCAGGCGAA
This sequence comes from uncultured Bacteroides sp., assembly GCA_902472795.1. Classification (GTDB taxonomy): domain Bacteria; phylum Bacteroidota; class Bacteroidia; order Bacteroidales; family Bacteroidaceae; genus Bacteroides. The sequence goes on from CABROZ010000005.1 coordinate 35,296, forward strand.
GCTGTTTGACATGGCCTCGATGACAGCGCGTGCACCAAGGTAGCTTCCGCCAATACCGGCTACTACTACTACTTCGCAGTTGTCGCGCAAAACTTGTGCGGTAGCTTTCAGGTCGGCCAAGTGTTCCGGCGTGATGGAAGAGGGCAGATGCAGCCAACCCAAGAAGTCGTTGCCTTTGCAGGTTCCGTTTTCAAGTGCTTCCTGCGCAGCCTTTACTTGGGGCTCGTAGGCGAAAATGCTTTCTTTGGAAACAAATCCAAAAGTCTTTTCAATGTTCAAACTAATCATAATATTCTATTTTTTAATTTGTAGATTCTTTATCGTTCTTCACCGTCCGCCGTCGTTAACATAGCGTGTAGGTTTCGTTCTTACCGGAAGGAATCGGTCAGCAGTTTGATTTCGATGGTTGGCGAGATGCGCTCGTACAGGATGTTGTAAACAGCATCGAGGATGGGCATGTTGACGTGATAATGCCTGTTTATTTCCTTGATGCACTTGGTTCCGTAATATCCTTCTGCTATCATTTCCATTTCAATCTGGGCACTTTTCACCGAATATCCTTTGCCGATCATGGTACCAAACGTACGGTTGCGGCTGAAGTTTGAGTAGCCGGTAACGAGCAAGTCGCCCAGATAGGCGGAGTCATATACATTTCTGTCCAGTGGATAGACGGTCTGCAGGAACCGGTTCATCTCTTGTACGGCATTCGACATGAGTACCGCCTGAAAGTTATCGCCGTATTTCAGTCCGCTGCAAATGCCGGCGGCAATGGCATAGACGTTTTTCAGTACCGAACTGTATTCGATGCCTGCCACATCGTTGCTGACGGAGGTCTTGATGTAGCTGCTGGCCAGTTGCCGTGCGACGATGCATGCCTTCGCCGTGTCGGGACATGCAATGGTCAGATAAGAGAGGCGCTCCAAAGCCACTTCCTCGGCATGGCATGGGCCGGCCAGCACGGCGATGCTCTCGGCGGGCACATTGTATTCCTTCGTGAAGTATTCGGACACGATGAGGTTGTCGTCGGGAACAATGCCTTTGATGGCGGTGATGATGAACTTGTCCTTGATTTTAGTCTTCAGTTTTTTCAGGTGAGACTTCAGGTAAGGTGATGGAGTGACGAAGATAAGGGTATCCGATTCTTTCACTACATCGTTGATGTTGGAACTGAAGTTGATACGTTTGATATCAAACTTGACGCCAGTCAGGTAGGCGGGATTATGGCCGAGTCGTTTGAAATCGGCAATGCGGTCATCGCGCCGCATGTACCAATTGATTGACTCGGCTTGGGTCAGCACCATCTTGGCGATGGCGGTGGCCCAACTTCCTCCGCCCATAATGGCTATCTTTCCGGGTAGTTTCATTATTATTTCTTAATTCTGCCAATCCATTCCGTTACGTCGTTGACGGTCGGGTTGTTCAGCTCAAGTTTATATTTTTTATTGATGCCACAAATGTCCATATGCAGCTTTTGCGGATTGACACTGGCCATGTCGGCTATCTGGTTGTAGCCGGCTTTCTGGATGACGGGAACCCATTCTTCGGGGATGCCGAGTTCGATGAATTTGGCCGGTGCATCTTTCGGAGCAACCTTTTCGGGACGCATCTGTGGGAAGAGAAGTATTTCCTGAATGTAGGATTTCCCGGTCATCAGCATTACCAGACGGTCTATACCGATGCCGACTCCTGACGTGGGAGGCATGCCGTATTGCAGTGCACGGAGGAAATCCTGGTCGATAATCATGGCTTCATCGTCACCCTTGTCGGCCAGTCTCATCTGTTCCTTGAAGCGTTCTTCCTGATCGATGGGGTCGTTCAGCTCGGAGTATGCATTGGCCAGCTCTTTACCATTGACCATCAGTTCGAAACGTTCGGTCAGGCCCGGTTTGCTGCGGTGTTTCTTGGTCAGCGGTGACATTTCGATCGGATAATCGGTAATGAAGGTGGGTTGTATGAAGTTGCCTTCACAGAATTCGCCGAAGATTTCGTCGATAAGTTTACCTTTACCCATCGTATCGTCGATTTCCATTTTCAGTTCCTTGCAGATCTGACGGATTTCGTCTTCCGTTTTGTCAGTCAGGTCGTAGCCGGTCTTTTCCTTGATGGCGTCGAGGATGGGCAGACGGCGGTAGGGAGCTTTGAAGCTGATGGTTTTACCGTCGATAACGGTTTCGCTACTGCCATTAACTGCGATGCAGATGCGTTCCAGCATTTTTTCGATGAAGCTCATCATCCAATTGTAATCTTTATATTGAACGTAGAGTTCCATGCAAGTGAATTCCGGATTGTGCGTACGGTCCATACCTTCGTTGCGGAAGTTCTTGCCTATTTCGTACACACCTTCGAAACCGCCTACGATGAGGCGTTTCAGGTAGAGTTCGGTGGCAATACGAAGGTAAAGGTCGATGTCGAGCGAGTTGTGATGGGTGATGAACGGACGGGCGCTGGCTCCTCCGGGGATGGATTGCAGAATAGGAGTCTCGACTTCGGTGTAGCCGGCTTCGTCGAGGACGGCACGCATGGTTGATATGACTTTGGTGCGTTTCAGGAAAGTTTCCTTCACGCCATCGTTAACGATGAGGTCAACATAGCGTTGGCGATAACGCAGTTCGGGATCTTCGAACGAGTCATAGGCAACTCCGTCTTTATACTTGACAATGGGCAGCGGCTTGAGGCTCTTGGCCAGTACGGTCAGCTTTTTGGCGTGTACGCTGATTTCGCCCATTTGGGTGCGGAATACGAAGCCTTCGATGCCGATGAAGTCGCCCAAGTCGAGCAAACGTTTGAACACGGTGTTGTACATGTCTTTGTTTTCATCGGGACAAATGTCATCGCGGGTAATGTACACTTGGATACGTCCTTTGGAATCTTGCAATTCGATGAAGGATGCTTTTCCCATCACGCGACGGCTCATCATACGTCCGGCAATGGTTACCTGACGAGGTTCGTCACCGTCTTTGAATTCATCTTTTATGTCGGTCGAGAAAGCATTGGTTACATACTCTGCTGCGGGATAGGGGTCGATGCCCATCGCGCGAAGTTCATTCATGCTGTTGCGGCGAATGATTTCCTGTTCACTTAGTTCTAAAACGTTCATATCGTTAAATTTCACTCAATTTGGATACAAAAATACGAAACATTTTTTTAATAACGATATTTTTAGTCCCGAAAAGACGTCAAAGAGGGGGCTTATCGGTCTCCTTTGTCTTGTTATTCTCTATTTTTAACTCTATGTACACGCTTCTTCCTGATAAAAAAGACGTAACTTTGCAGCCGTATTGAATAAATGACTGAAATATGACAGAACAACAGACAGGACAACAAAGGACTCCCACGGCGTTGGGAACAGAAAACATTGGTAAACTTCTGATGCAATATGCCGTTCCGGCTATTATTGCAATGACTGCTTCCTCGCTGTACAACATGGTGGATAGTATCTTTATCGGACATGGCGTTGGTCCGATGGCTATTTCCGGTCTGGCCCTAACCTTTCCGTTGATGAATCTGGCTGCAGCTTTCGGATCATTGGTTGGAGTAGGAGCTTCAACGCTTATATCTGTAAAACTCGGACAAAAGGATTATCAGACGGCTCAACGGGTGCTGGGTAACGTACTGGTTTTGAATATCCTGCTGGGTGTGGCTTTTACGGTAGTAGTGATGCCATTCCTCGACCCTATCTTGTATTTTTTTGGTGGTAGTGACGAAACAGTACCTTACGCTCGCGACTACATGGAGGTGATTTTGTTGGGTAACGCAGTAACCCATCTGTATCTTGGGTTGAATTCGGTGTTGCGCTCAGCCGGTCACCCGCAGAAGGCAATGTATGCGACGATTGCTACTGTGGTAATCAATACTATTTTGGATCCTCTGTTTATTTACGGTTTGGAAATGGGGATTCGTGGCGCTGCTGTTGCTACGATTCTGGCTCAGATCATAGCGTTGGTATGGCAGCTGAAACTGTTCAGTGATCGTAGCGAACTGCTTCATTTTCATAAAGGAATTTTCCGTTTGAAGCGTAAGATTGTGTTCGATTCGTTAGCTATCGGAATGTCGCCGTTCCTGATGAACGTGGCAGCCTGCTTCATTGTGATTCTGATCAATCAGGGGCTGAAACGGCATGGAGGTGATTTAGCCATTGGAGCTTTTGGCATTGTGAACAGGCTGGTGTATGTCGTGGTAATGATTGTGATGGGCCTGAATCAGGGAATGCAGCCGATTGCGGGGTATAATTATGGTGCCCGGCTTTATCCGCGTGTGACAAAGGTGTTGAAACTGACTATTGTCTATGCCACGATCGTGACGACGGTGGGCTTTGCGGTGGGTATGGCAATACCTCGCGTAGTGGTGGGTATCTTTACGTCTGATGCCGAGCTGATAAACCTTTCGGCCCGTGGATTGCGTATTATAATCATGTTTTTCCCTATCATCGGTTTTCAGATGGTGACAGCCAATTTCTTCCAAAGTATCGGTATGGCCGGAAAGGCTATTTTCTTGTCTCTGTCGCGTCAGTTGCTGATTTTACTTCCTTGTCTGCTGATTCTGCCTCGCTTCTGGGGAGCCGAAGGGGTGTGGTACAGCATGCCTGTATCCGATTTCCTGGCCAGTGTAGTAGCAGCTCTGATGTTGTGGTGGCAATTTCGCAAGTTCAAGTCTGCTGCCGCTGAAGCCAACGTCTCGTAGATAAAACACTTTTTTCGGTGACTTGATTGGTTTTTCCTGCGGAATATTTATATTTGCTTTTACAATTAAATTTAATGGACTATGGATAAGTTTGTGGTAAATATAGGTCGTCAGTTAGGTAGTGGCGGACGGGAAATCGGTGAGAAACTGGCAAAGCGTTTGGGTATCGATTTCTACGATAAGGAACTGATAAACTTGGCTTCGGAAGAGAGCGGGTTGTGTCGTGAGTTTTTTGAAAAAGCTGACGAAAAAGCTTCGCAAAGTATGATGGGTGGAATATTCGGTATGCGTTTCCCGTTCTTCAGCGACGGCGTGTTGCCATCGATGAACTGCTTGAGTAATGATGCGCTTTTCAAGGTGCAGAGCGATGTCATCAGAAAGCTGGCATCAGAGAAGTCCTGCCTGTTTGTGGGACGTTGTGCCGATTATATCCTTCGCGATAATCCGCGTTGTGTCAATGTGTTTATTTCCGCTTCGCGCGAAGATCGGATTGCACGTCTGTGCCGATTGCACAACATCACGGAGAATGAGGCTGAAGAGATGATGAACAGAGCCGACAAGAAGCGTTCGGAATATTATAATTATTATAGTTATAAGACGTGGGGCATGGCTTCGACTTACCATTTGTGTATCGATTCTTCCGTGTTAGGTATTGAGAAGACGGTGGACTTTATTGAGGAGTTTGTTCGTTTGAAGTTGAAGTAAAACTGCTGCAAAATATTGAGTGATAAGCAGAACGTTTGTGTGAACGGTTTATATAACATCAGAGGCTGTGTCTCCGTTGGGGCACAGCCTCTGATGTTATTATATAGTATGTGTTTCTACATCATGGCCAATAATATCATTTGTCCGGCCAGAATGCGCAAAAACATGGTCAATGGGTAAACGGTAGAGTAGCCTACCGATGGGGCATCGTTGCCCGAGATCTGGTTGGCATAAGCCAATGCAGGTGGGTCGGTAGTGCTTCCGGCAATAAGACCCATGAGGGTGAAATAGTTGACTTTGTAGTACAACCTTGCGATGATGCCTATCACCAGTAGGGGAATAACGGTTATCAGGAAGCCGTATCCTACATAATAGAGTCCGTTTCCTTCGACAACAGTCTGTACGAAATGTTCTCCGGCTTCAATTCCGACGCTTGCCAGGAAGAGGACGATACCTATTTCGCGCAGCATCAGGTTGGCACTCATGGTAGTATAGGTGACCAGTCGCAATTTGTGTCCGAAACGTCCAATGAGGATGGCTACTACAAGCGGTCCGCCTGCCAGGCCAAGTTTCACCGGAGTCGGCATGCCGGGGAAAGCTATAGGAAGGCTTCCCAGCAGAATACCCAGGAAGATTCCGACGAAGATCGTGATGATATTAGGCGTGTCAAGGCGTTTCAGCTGGTTACCCAGTACACCTGCCACACGTTCTACGGCGTCCTGCTGCCCTACGACCATCACGCGGTCGCCTACCTGCAACACCAGATTGGGATCGGCAAACAGGTCCATACCCGAACGGTTGACACGTGTTACGTTGACACCATACATACTGCGGAAGTGCATGCTTCCGAGCTTCTTCCCGTTGATTTCGGATTTAGTTACTAAGATGCGTCGGGAGACCATCGGCATGTCCTGCTTTTCCCAGTCCACTTGTATCTCACGTCCGATGAATGCGGTAACGGCAGCTGCGTCCTCTTCGGAGCATACGATAAA
>CABROZ010000006.1 GCA_902472795.1 uncultured Bacteroides sp.
ATTAAAAACTTAAAGTTATGTCTGAAATTGCATCAAGAGTAAAAGCGATTATCGTCGATAAATTAGGCGTTGAAGAATCAGAAGTTACTAACGAAGCTAGCTTCACTAACGACCTGGGAGCAGACTCTCTTGACACTGTAGAACTTATCATGGAATTCGAGAAAGAATTCGGTATCTCTATCCCCGACGACCAAGCTGAGAAGATTGCTACTGTCGGCGATGCTGTATCTTACATCGAAGAACACGCTAAGTAATTTTAATCCGTTCATTTCTTAGTATGGAATTAAAAAGAGTTGTAGTAACAGGTCTCGGCGCCATTACTCCCATTGGCAACAACGTCCAGGAATTCTGGGACAACCTTGTGAATGGGGTTAGTGGAGCTGGACCTATTACTCATTTCGACGCATCCCTTTTCAAGACCCAATTTGCATGCGAAGTGAAGAACTTCAATGCAAACGACTATATCGACCGCAAGGAAGCCCGCAAAATGGACTTATACACACAATATGCCATCGCTGTAGCCAAACAAGCCGTAGGCGACTCCGGTCTTGATGTCGAAAATGAGGATTTAAACAGAATCGGCGTCATCTTTGGTGCCGGTATCGGTGGAATCCGTACCTTCGAAGAAGAAGCAGGCAACTATGCCATCAACGGCAAGGAAATGGGTCCTAAGTTCAATCCGTTCTTCATCCCCAAGATGATTTCGGACATCGCTGCCGGACAAATTTCTATCCTGTACGGTTTCCATGGTCCCAACTACGCAACCTGCTCAGCATGTGCTACCTCTACTAACGCCATAGCCGATGCATTCAACCTCATCCGTCTGGGTAAGGCCAATGCCATCGTAACCGGAGGTTCCGAAGCTGCCATCGCCGCTTGCGGTGTAGGCGGATTCAACGCCATGCATGCATTATCCACGCGTAACGATTCGCCCGAAACAGCCTCACGTCCCTTCAGCGCAAGCCGCGACGGTTTCGTAATGGGTGAAGGCGGCGGCTGTCTGGTTCTCGAAGAACTGGAACACGCCAAGGCACGCGGCGCTAAAATATATGCAGAAGTAGCCGGCGTAGGAATGTCTGCCGATGCTCACCACCTCACAGCTTCCCACCCCGAAGGCCTGGGAGCCAAGCTCGTGATGAGAAACGCATTGGAAGATGCAGGCATGCAGCCTGAAGAAGTAGATTACATCAACGTACACGGTACTTCGACTCCCGTGGGAGACATCTCGGAAGTGAAAGCTATCCAGGAAGTATTCGGAAAACATGCTTACGAGCTGAACATCAGCTCTACCAAGTCAATGACAGGACACCTGCTGGGTGCTGCCGGAGCGGTAGAATCCATCGCAAGTATTCTGGCCATCAAGAACGGCATCGTTCCCCCGACCATCAACCACGAAGAAGGAGACAATGACGAAAACATCGACTATGACCTGAACTTCACCTTCAACAAAGCACAGAAGCGCGAAGTAAACGTTGCCTTGTCCAACACATTCGGATTCGGCGGTCATAACGCATGCGTCATCTTCAAGAAGTACGCAGAATAATTCAGCATCGTGTTACGCAATCAAATAGACAAGATAAGGCTCCTGTTTCACAAAGACAGGAAGTCTTATCTTTGTTTTTATAAGATACTGGGCTTCTACCCGCGCAACATACAAATTTACCAGCAGGCACTGCTGCACAAATCCACCTCCCTGCGTTCCGAAAAAGGCCGTCCCCTGAACAACGAACGGCTGGAATTTCTCGGCGACGCCATCCTCGACGCCATCGTAGGCGACATCGTCTACCGTCATTTCGAAGGGAAACGCGAAGGTTTCCTGACCAATACCCGCTCCAAAATCGTACAGCGCGAAACACTGAACAAGCTGGCCGTAGACATCGGACTGGACAAACTTGTAAAATCGTCCACCCGCTCGTCGTCGCACAACAGCTACATGTACGGCAATGCTTTCGAAGCCTTCATCGGTGCCATATACATCGACCAGGGTTACGACCGCTGCAAGCAGTTCATGGAGAAGAAGATATTCAAGAGCTACATCGACCTGGACAAGATGTCGCGCAAAGAAGTCAACTTCAAGTCCAAGCTCATCGAGTGGAGCCAGAAAAACAAACTGGAAGTATCTTTCGAACTCATCGAACAGCTTTTGGACAAGGACTACAATCCTATGTTCCATACCGAAGTCCGCATTCTGGGGCTTTCGGCCGGAAAAGGTACAGGCTATTCGAAAAAAGAATCGCAGCAAAACGCTGCACAAATGGCTCTGAAGAAACTGAAGAGCGACCCGCAGTTCATGGAAAGCCTCGAAGCACTCAAAGCGCAAGCCACTGCCGCTGCAACCCAAGCCGCCGAAGAGTCTCAAGCAACCGAAGCCGAACCGGCACAAGCGGACAGCATCGCTCCTACAGCCGAACCGCTTGCCGTCATCGAGACTGCAATAACCGTCGAAGCCGAAATCGACGCATCTGCTCCGGAAACGACAGACAACCTGCTGACGGAATCGTCCGACGACACTCCCGCCTCTAAAGCATGAAACGAGACCATAGGCCCCGCTCCACTTCCATTATACTCAAGTTTCAGGTAGTTTTCCTGCTTTATCCGAAGCAGACCCCCATCCGTCTGCCTTGCACCACCAGGTCGTGGTCTTCGGTCACCAGCTTCAGCTTGCCGGCTATCTCGTCCAGCGGTACCGACGATATTTCGTTGCCTTTCAGCGTTATCATGCGTCCGAACTGGCCGTTGGCTATCAGTTCCGTGGCATGGCCTCCCATGCGGGTGGACAGGTTGCGGTCGAACGGTGTGGGCGACCCTCCCCGCTGTATGTAGCCCAGCACGGTTTCGCGCGTCTCGATGCCCGTCTCGTATTCAATTTCCTGGGCGATGTATTCGCCTGCCCGCTTGCGTCCGTCCGTCTGAATGCCTTCGGCCACCACCACAATCGAGTATGGCTTTCCCTTTTTCAGCCGGTTCAGAATCGTATCGCCCACATTATGGATGCTGTACGGTATCTCGGGTATCAGAATGACATCGCCGCCTCCTGCCATGCCCGAATAGAGGGCAATCCAGCCGGCTCTGTGCCCCATTACTTCGATCACCATCACGCGCTTGTGCGAACTGGCCGTGGAGTGCAGGCGGTCGATGGCATCGGTGGCTATGCTGACGGCCGAGTCGAAGCCGAACGAGAAGTCGGTTCCCCAGATGTCGTTGTCGATGGTCTTGGGCACGGAGACGATGTTCAGTCCCATTTCCGCCAACTTGGCGGCCGTCTTCTGCGTGCCGTTTCCTCCGATGCAGACCAGGCAGTCCAGTCCCAGTTCGTTGACATTCTGCCGAATCAGGGACGGCTTGTCCACGTCGGAGATAATGCCGCCACGCTTGAAAGGCTTTTCGCGCGAAGTGCCCAGCATGGTACCGCCCAAATTGAGCAACCCCGACAGCGACTTTTCCGTCAGCGTTTCCACGTCTTTGGTCAGCAGGCCCTGAAAGCCGCTGTGAATACCGATTACTTCCATTGCATAGTGATTGATGGCTGTTTTGCATACACCGCGAATCGTGGCATTGATGCCGGGACAGTCGCCTCCAGAGGTCAGAATACCTATTCTCATAACGTATTAGTTTAAATTACCTTTCTTTTCGTCTATATGGACGTAAAGGTAGAAAAAAAACAGAAAAAAGATAGAGATGCCGATAAATAAGATTATTTTTGCGTCTTGAAAATCTGATCTTAACAAGAACGATGAACATTACAAACTTTCTGAATAAAGTATATTTCACTCCTCGCTATAAAGAGATAGAACTCTACACAAACCACGCCGAAGAGCTGCAGCAACGAGTGCTGCAACGTCTGTTGCACAAGGCTGCCGGCACCGAATGGGGGAAGAAATACGATTATGCTTCCATCCGTACTTACGAAGATTTCAAGAAAAGACTTCCCATACAGACTTACGAAGAGATAAAGCCCTACGTGGAACGACTGAGAGCCGGAGAACAGAACCTGCTCTGGCCAAGCGAAATACGCTGGTTTGCCAAGTCGTCGGGCACTACCAACGACAAGAGCAAGTTCCTGCCTGTCAGCCGCGAGTCGCTGAAAGACACGCACTACCGCGGAGGCATCGACGCCGTGGCGCTGTATCTGCACCAGAATCCCCAAAGCCGCTTCTTTACGGGGAAGGGACTGATACTGGGCGGAAGTCACGCACCCAACCTGAATACCAACCATAGCCTCGTGGGCGACCTCTCGGCCATCCTGATGGAAAACCTCAACCCGTTAGTCAACTACATCCGTGTGCCGAGTAAGCAGACGGCACTGATGGAGCACTTCGAACCCAAAATGGAGGCCATCGCACGCGAAACCATCCATGCCAACGTCACCAACCTGTCCGGCGTCCCCTCGTGGATGCTGGTGCTCATCAAGCACATTTTAGAGAAGACGGGCAAGCAAAGCCTCGAAGAAGTGTGGCCCAACTTAGAAGTGTTCTTCCACGGCGGTGTGGCCTTCACGCCCTACCGCGAACAATACAAAGATGTCATCCGCAGCCCCCGCATGCACTATGTGGAGACTTACAACGCCTCCGAAGGTTACTTCGGCACCCAGAGCGACCCCGCCGACCCGTCACTGCTGCTGATGATAGACTACGGCGTCTTCTACGAGTTTATCCCCCTGGAAGACGTAGGCAAGGAACAGCCGCGCGTCTATAGCCTGACGGAAATAGAACTGGGCAAGAACTACGCCATGGTCATCTCCACCTCGGCCGGACTTTGGCGCTACATGATAGGCGACACCGTGAAGTTCACGTCCAGAAATCCTTATAAGTTTGTCATCACCGGCCGCACCAAACACTTCATCAATGCCTTTGGCGAGGAGCTCATCGTGGACAATGCCGAGAAAGGTCTGGCCCGTGCCTGTGCCGAGACGGGTGCCCGCATCACCGACTACTCCGCCGCACCGGTCTTCATGGACGAACACGCCAAGTGCCGTCACCAGTGGCTCATCGAGTTTGCCCAGATGCCGGACAGTCTGGAGAAGTTTGCCCGCATCTTAGACGACACGCTGAAAGAAGTCAACTCCGACTACGAAGCCAAACGCCAGAACGACCTGGCCCTGCAACCGCTGGAAGTCATCGTGGCCCGTCAAGGCCTCTTCCACGACTGGCTGGACCAGAAAGGCAAGCTGGGCGGACAGCACAAGATTCCCCGCCTGAGCAATACACGCGAGTATATGGAGGAGATGCTGAAGCTGAACCGATAGATAGCCCAACCGTCTGCCACCGACAGACAAACTGACAAAAAAATTTAAACATACGATACATGATGAAGAAGCTATTGTTTCTTTTACCGATTCTGCTGAGCGCTTGCGCTCCCAAAGTGATTACCGACATAGCCAACCCACAGCAACCCCGCGTCGCCGCCGAAGAGGTACGGCTATACGAGGTAGAGGAAGCTGTGCCGCAGACAGCGCAACTCATTGGCCACGTAAAGGTGGCGGATAACGGCCTGACCACCCGCTGCAGTTACGAGCAAGTAGTGGCTCTTGCCAAAGAAGAAACAGCCCAAAACGGTGGCAACGCACTGGCCTTGACCAGGCACAAGAAACCTTCGGTGTGGAGCAGCTGCCACCAGATAGCGGGCAATATGCTTTGGATTGACAACTTCGATGTACAGACAGTCCCCGCAAAGAACCTGCCCGCCACAACCAGCACCGACAGCTGTCCATGCGAGGAGCAGTCAGCCTTCCAACACCATACGTTCTATGCCAACATGGGCTATGCCTTTATCACCAGCAAGTTCTATCTGCCGCAAGGAGCCACCGGTCATCCCAAGAATGGCTTAGACTGGCAACTGGGATACGACTGGATGTCAAAATCGGGATTCGGTGCGGGACTGATGTATGCCGGCTACCGTTCTTCTTTCACATACACCGGCACGGACTATAAAATAGGCCTCACTTACGTTGCACCGCAGTTTGTCATGAGGCAGCAGAGCGGACGATGGTCGTTTGAAGAAAAAGCGGGCATCGGCTATTTCAACTACAAAGAATCGGCAAACGCCGAAAGCGCCTCGTCAGCAGGTGTAGGCTATAACTTCCTGCTGGGCGCGGAATACGCCTTGTCCAAGCATATCGGCATCGGAGGCAATATAGGGTATATTGCAAGTTCCCTATCCGAACAGGCAGGTGCCGCCCAGTCCGAGGATGATAGTTCCGGCATCTTCCGCCTGCACTTCAACGCAGGGGTGCGCTTCCATTTCTAACAGACCAACATGCCTGCCACAGCTGTCTTGCGACGCAATCCGCAGTCGTCAGTGCCCGGCTGTGCCTATTCTTCTATACAATAATCCCCCCGCCCAGCAGCAACCCCTCGGCATCGTAAAAGGCAGCTGCCTGCCCCGAGGCAATGGCTTCGAGCGGCTCCAGCAAATCGACACGAAGCAGACCTCCATCGGCTGCCGACACCCGCTTGCGGTAGCGTATCTTCACAATGACCTCCGCGCCGCCCGTCACACGGGCCTCGTCCACGAGGTTCCAGTTCTTCAGCAGCATCTTCGTCCGATAGAGCGAGGCGAGTGGTGCCAGCACCACTTCGTTCCGTTCGCGGCGTATTTCCTTCACGTAAACCGCGCGGTTCAGGTGGATGCCCAATCCGCGCCGCTGGCCGACGGTGTAGAAGGGATAGCCCTCGTGCCACCCTAAGAAATCGCCCTTTTCATCGAGAAACCGTCCCCGTCCGGGCAAAGCTGAGGCGGGCAGTTCGCGCCACAGGAAGGCACGGTAGTCGCCCGGGCAGAAGCAGACGCCCAGACTGTCCTTCTTTTCCGCCACACGCCCGAAGCCCCGGCGGGCGGCATAGGCACGGGCTTCGGCTTTCGTCAGGTCGCCCATGGGCAGAAGCATGCGCCGCAGGATGTCCTGCTTCAGCCCCCAGAGGAAGAAAGACTGGTCCTTGTCGGGGTCGGCGGCAGGGGCGAGGTAGAACTTCCCCTCGCGGCAGACCTTGCGCACATAGTGACCCGTGGCGATGTAAGGGATGCCCATCCCGTCGGCCATCTGTGCCAGCAGGGGCCACTTCAGCAGGTTGTTGCACAGAGTGCAGGGCACAGGGGTGCGGGCCGCCAAATACTCGTCGGTGAAGTAGCGGACAATGCGGCGGCGGAACTCGTCGCGCACGTCGCACACGCAATGGCGGATACCCAGCCGGGCGGCAAGTTGACGGGCATCGTCCAAGTGCGCTTCGCCGCCCTCCGCCTCGTAGAAGCGGAAGGTCACCCCGACTACCTCGTAGCCCGCCTCCTGCAGGAGCATGGCGGCCACGGAGCTATCCGTCCCGCCACTCATACCCAGTAATACTTGTTCCTTCATCATTCTATCGTTATTCAACGGTTGTTCCATCAAAAACTCCTCGGTTTTCTTGTCAAAACGCCTCGACTTTTCGGTCAAAACCCCACGGCTTTTCAGCCAAAACTCCACGGCTTTCCGGCCACAACACGGCGGGTTTTCAACCAAAACCCGACGATTCTTCAATGGCCATTGAACGGTTTTACATGAATCACTGATAATCAATACAATAGCATTCAACGAAAATCCGGCGCGAGCCGTGCAAGTGTTGCTCGTGAGCCACACAAGTGTCGCTCGTGAGCCGTGCAAGTGTCGCTCGCGAGCCGTGCAAGTGTCCCACAAATGCCCTGCAAGCACCGCTTTCCGCAGCCCTGCGAAGGGCACCCGAGCGGACAAAGATACGACGCTTTTTCCATCCGGTGGCAAAAACGGCACACATTCCGTCGCCGTTCGCGAAAAAGCATTACCTTTGCAGCCGAAAACCAATCCTTTTCAAATTCCGACACATGAAACATACGTACCGCCTGCTTGTGCTCGACTTAGACGGCACACTGACCAACTCGAAGAAAGAGATTTCTCCCCGAAACCTCCAGACCCTGCTGCGCCTGCAAGAAAGCGGCGTCCGATTGGTGCTGGCCTCCGGACGGCCCACATACGGCATCGCACCGCTGGCCGAAGCCTTGCAGATGCAGAAGCATCACGGCTGCATCCTGTCGTACAACGGCGGCGAAATCATCGACTGGAGCACGGGCGAACTGCTCTACAAGAACCTGTTGCCCGACGACGTACTGCCTGTCCTCTACACGGCCGCCGTCCGCAACGGGCAGGCCATCCTGACCTACGACAACGAATACATCCTCACCGAACAGCCCGACGACGAGTATGTGCTGAAAGAAGCCTTCCTCAACAAGATGCAGATACGCCCCACCGACGACTTCCTGCGCGACGCTCCCCTGCCACTGCCCAAGTGCCTCATCGTGGGCGACCCCGACAGACTGATGCGCACCGAAGCCGAACTGTCGCTGCGTCTGCAGGGCCGCATCAGCGTTTACCGCTCCGAGCCTTACTTCCTCGAACTGGTTCCGCCGGGCATCGACAAAGCCCGCTCGCTGGCCGTGCTGCTGGAACGTCTGGGCCTGACGCGCGAAGAAATGGTAGCCATGGGCGACGGTTACAACGACCTCAGCATGATACGTTTTGCCGGCATGGGTGTAGCCATGGCCAACGCACAAGAACCCGTACGCAAAGCCGCCGACTACATCACCCTGAGCAACGACGAAGACGGCGTAGCCGTAGCTGTCGAGAAGCTCTTTTTCAGCAACGAAGCATAACCCTCACCGCCCGTGAAAGTCCGCAACGTCCTTCTGCTCTCGTTCCTCGCCCTGCTGCTCATCAGCCTTTTCCAGCGGGCAGGCGTATGGTTTGCCTACCGCAACTACATGCAGAAGGCCGAGGCCACACTGGCTGCGTGCTTCAAGGAAACCTTTACATTGGTGACGGACGCCCAGGTGAACCGCCTGCCCTATCCCGAAGGGACCGTTACCCACATCGTCTATGCGCCCGACAGCCTGCATCTGGACATCGAGGACCGACAGCTTCACTACGCCGAACAGACTTCGGCCGTGCTGCAGGATGGTTACGGGTTGCCCGAGACCTCGCTCGACTCGCTGCGCCTGACGCTGACCGCCGTCCTGCAACGCGAGGGCGTGACGGGCAGCATCTACATCCGCAAGCTGGATGCCGCCACAGGCCGCACCCTTCAGACATCGCCCACCGGCGTCCCGCTGCCCGACAAAGGCATCGGCGTGCTGACCTCGCCCCGCGCCCTGCTCCACCCGCAAAAGGGCATCGCCGTAGAAGCCGTCGCCGACCTGCATTACTTCGACCACCCGTCCAACCTGC
Source organism: uncultured Bacteroides sp. (assembly GCA_902472795.1). Classification (GTDB taxonomy): domain Bacteria; phylum Bacteroidota; class Bacteroidia; order Bacteroidales; family Bacteroidaceae; genus Bacteroides. Next base: position 9,230 of record CABROZ010000006.1, read on the forward strand.
TCTTCCCGGGGCTTACCTTCCTCATCACCGGCCTGCTGATAGGAGCCATTGCCTTGCGCATGCGCCTGCTGCAACGTCTGCGACGCGACATCGGCCGCCAGTGCGAGGACTTTTACCAACTGGCCGAACAGATGTCGCAACCCGTCCGCCGGATGCAGGTCTGCCTGCATGCCTCCTGCTGGAGCGAAGCCCGTCAGCAGGGACAGCAAGTGCTTTCCGACACCGAAGCCACCCTGACCCGCGCCAAACAGGAGAATGCCCGCCTGCGCTCGCGCCGCACCACATGGTTGCGCCGCCTGTCGTGGGGCATGGTGCCGCTGGCCTTCGTGCTGCCTGCCCTGTGGGCCGGATACATCTACCACGAACAGTGGAGGGCACTGAACCGCGAAGTACAGGTGTGCATCGAAGAAGCCTTTGCCGAGGAAAATGCCCTGCGCCACAGCCGCTCGCTCGACGTCAACCACCTGCGCGGCACCCGTAAGTCACACATTACGGGGATGACCGACTACTTCCACCATCAGATGGACTCGCTGCTGACCATCCTCTACCGGAAAACAACCGACGAGAAGGGAAACACTAACTACGCACCCGCTTTCCCCGGCTCCGTCAGCGAGATTTATGTATCCCATCAGAGCATGAACCTGAGCGAAGGCACACGCCTCTTCCGCGCATACGGCACGCAGCAGCTTGTCAATCAACGGCCCGTCGTCGTCCCCCTCGACACGCTTCGGCTCGACTCGCTCTTTCGTGCCGCCCTCACCGATGCCGGGCTGAAGACACCGGGCGGCATCCGCATCGTGCGCCCTGCCACGGGGCAGGTCGTCAGGCAAACGGCACACGCCGTTCCCCGTTGGGGCAGCCTCGTCACTACGCCCTTGCGTCTGGCAGACGACGGCGCGGTGTGCGTGCAGGGTGTAGTGCCCGCCCCCGAAAGGCTCATCCTCCGTTCGGCGTGGTATCTCTTTGTGCCGCTGGGACTGACGTTCGCTTTCTGCCTGCTGTGCATCGGCTTGCTGTGGCGTGCCTGGAGGCAGCAGCGCAGATTGGAACAGTTCCGCAAGGACTTTACCTACTCCATGATACACGACATGAAGTCGCCCCTGCAAACCATTCTGATGGGAACACAAATCATGGAAAGCGGCCGCCTGGCCGACAAGCCCGAAAAGGCCGACAAGATAGTCCGGGCCATGAACGACGAATGTGCCCGTCTGCTCACCCTCTCGGGGCGCGTGGTCATGCTGACACAGATGGATCGTGGCGAACTGGAGCTGCATCCCGTGCCTGTGTCCTTGCTGCCGCTGTTCAACGACCTTGCCGCCAAGTTCCGCCTCAAGGCATCCAAGCCGGTGGAATTTGACATCGTCTGCCCGGAAAGCCTTTGCGCCATGGCCGACGCCTTCTGCCTGCGCGAGGTACTGTCCAACCTGATAGACAACTCCGTGAAGTACTCCGGCCCGTCCGTGCACATCCGTTTGGAGGCCGAAGCTACTGCCGACGGCACGCTGCATATAAAGGTAAGCGACAACGGTATCGGCATCCCCCTGAACCAGCAGATGAAGATATTCGGCAAGTTCGAGCGCATAGCCTCGGGCAGCCGCACCACCGGCGCATCAGGCTTCGGTCTGGGGCTGAATTTTGTATGGCAGGTAGTGCAGGCTCACGGTGGCAACATCGCCTTGCAGAGCCGCGAGGGCAGTGGCAGTGAATTTACGGTATCGTTGCCTTCTCCCATCCTCCGCTGAAAAAAACACGGCCATCATGGGGCTACTTATCCGAAAAACAGTAACTTTGTGCTTTCAACCGGAAATAAATACCTAACCATATGGAACATCAACTGACGATTTACAACACACTGAGCCGAACGAAGGAAGTATTCAAGCCGCTGCACGCCCCGCACGTGGGTATGTACGTCTGCGGCCCTACGGTCTATGGCGACCCGCACTTGGGACACGCCCGTCCGGCCATCACCTTCGATATCCTCTTCCGCTACCTCAAGCACTTGGGATATAAAGTGCGCTATGTGCGCAACATTACCGACGTGGGCCACCTGGAACACGACGCTGACGAAGGCGAGGACAAGATAGCCAAGAAGGCACGTCTGGAACAATTAGAGCCGATGGAAGTGGCACAGTATTACACCAACCGCTACCACGAGGCTATGGATGCCTTGGGCGTACTGCGTCCCAGCATCGAACCGCAAGCCTCGGGACACATCATCGAGCAGATAGAACTGGTTAAGCAGATACTGAAGAACGGATATGCCTACGAAAGCCACGGTTCCGTTTACTTCGACGTGGCCAAGTACAACCACGACCACCACTACGGCAAGCTATCTGGTCGCAACTTAGACGACGTACTGAATACCACCCGCGAACTGGACGGACAGGACGAGAAGCATAACCCTGCCGACTTTGCCCTGTGGAAGAATGCGCAACCGGAGCACATCATGCGCTGGCCGTCGCCTTGGGGCAACGGTTTCCCGGGCTGGCACTGCGAATGTACGGCCATGGGACGGAAGTACCTGGGCGACCACTTCGACATACACGGAGGCGGCATGGACCTCATCTTCCCGCATCACGAATGCGAGATAGCACAAAGCGTAGCCAGCCAGGGTGACGACATGGTGCACTACTGGATGCACAACAACATGCTGACCGTGAACGGACAGAAGATGGGTAAGAGCTACAACAACTTCATCACCTTAGAGCAGCTCTTCACCGGCACACACCCACTATTAGAGCAGGCCTACACACCGATGACCATCCGTTTCTTCACCCTGCAGGCCCACTACCGCAGCACCGTGGACTTCGGCAACGAAGCCCTGAAGGCCGCCGAGAAGGGACTGGCCCGACTGATGGACGCCGTCAGCGGACTGGACAAGATTACGCCCGCACAAGCATCGACAGTGGACGTAAAGCAGTTGCGTGAGAAATGCTACGAAGCTATGGACGACGATTTGAATACGCCTATCGTCATCGCCCACCTGTTCGACGGAGCCAAGATGGTGAACAACATCCTGGCAGGCAACGACACCATCACCGCTGCCGACTTGGAGGAACTGAAAGATACCTTCCACCTGTTCTGCTTCGACATCCTGGGATTGAAAGCCGAGAACGCTTCGAACGCCGCCCGCGAAGAAGCCTTCGGCCACGTAGTAGACATGCTGCTGGAAGAACGCGCCAAAGCCAAAGCCAACAAGGACTGGGCTACGAGCGACAAAATACGCAACGAACTGACCGCCCTTGGTTTCGAGATAAAGGACGGCAAAGACGGCACCGAGTGGAAACTCAATAAATAATTCCCCACTCCCGCCGCTGCAACAGGCACGGATGGCATTGCCTTTTTCCCGACATCGGTCAGGAAAGGCGGTGCCGCCCGTGCCTTTTTCATGTCCCGACGACGGCGCGGCATTCAGTCATCCCGTTACCCGCCGGCTGCTTACAGAGCCGCTACAAGCTTACGGATATTGGCCAACTTCTCCATGAAGGATTTGTTCGACTTGGCTACCTGCATGTCGTAACGCACTTGCTGGCGAATCCAGATCTCCGCATCTATCCCTAATGCGGCCTCGAACAGCAACGCATACTCGGTCGAGACGGCACGTTTGCCGTTCAATATCTCGTTGAGCAGCGTGGGCGAGATACCCATCTGTGCGGCAAGCTTCCGTTGCGACAGGCCACGATATTCTATCTCGTCCTTTATCATTTCTCCGGGATGAATCGGTTCCGAAGGAGTCAGATTGTTGGCTATCATTTTGGGGTCAACGCCTTTCAAGGTAATCATAGTGCTTCTTATTTATAATGATTCGATAAATCCAATATGTTACAAATAGTAATAACAGGTTCTTCCGAAGTCTCTCTAACGGTAAACTCCACCCGATACTTATTATTCACACGAATAGACGAAATGCCTTGTTTGTCCCCTTTCAGCATTTCATAGTTCAGCGAGTTTATTCGCATAAGGTCTTCCGTACCTCGTGCGTCCAAAAGATAATCAATGCATCTTTGGTATCTCCTCACAATATCGGGCTGATAGCGATGCTTCTTATCGCCGGTCGTCCCTTTCTCGTAGAGTTCCTGCAAATAGGTTTCTTCAAATGTGACAATCATGGCATTTCGGGTTACAACGGCAAAGATAAGTATTTCATCGGGTATTCACAAATATGTGAACACTTCTTTTTGTACACCTCGCTCCTTCCCGCTCCGGGGGCTTTACCTATTAATGGTTATTGACGTGAACGTTCCGGAGGAGGGAGGGAAAGAACGGGCGGCAGAAATACCGACAACTGGCGATTGCGGGACTACCTTTTTCTGCGGAACTTTGCAGCCGGATAACCAAGTACATAAACAGCGTGAAAACAACTACATTTACACTATGGGTGGCAGTTCTGATGTGCCTGTCGGCAGCAGGGATGCTCCGCGCACAGGACTTCCACGGCAAAGGTCACCGATGCCTGGTATCGGGCAAAGTTACTTCGACCGAGAAAGAAACAGTCGATTTCGCCACCGTTTACCTGAAAGGGACTTCCTTCGGCGGCACAACCAACGGCGAAGGGCGTTTCCGCATCAAGGCTCCTGAGGGGAAATATACATTGGTCGTCTCGGCCGTAGGCTACAAGACGGTGGAGCAGCCACTGGACCTGCAACGCGGCGAGGAACGCGAGGTGAACATCACCATCGCCCCCGACGTGCAGCAGTTAGACGAAGTGACCGTCGTTTCGACCGGTGTCGGCCGTGTCAAGCGTTCGGCCTTCAACGCCGTAGCTGTCGATACCAAAGAATTGCAGAACACCACCAAGAACCTGAGCGAAGCGCTGGCCAAGGCACCGGGCATGAAGCTGCGCGAGTCGGGCGGCGTGGGTTCGGACATGCAGGTGATGATGGATGGCTTCAGCGGCAAGCATGTCAAGGTGTTCATCGACGGCATCCCGCAGGAGGGCACAGGCAGCTCGTTCGGCCTGAACAACATCCCCGTCAGCTTTGCCGAACGCATCGAGGTATATAAAGGTGTGGTGCCCGTAGGCTTCGGCACGGACGCCATCGGCGGAGTCATCAACATCGTGACGGGCAAACAGCGTCGCCGCTGGTTTCTCGACGCATCCTACTCGTACGGCTCGTTCAATACGCACAAGTCCAACGTCCGCTTCGGACAGACTTTCCGTAACGGCTTCACCTACGAGGTGAACGCTTTCCAAAACTATTCGGACAACGACTATCGTGTCGATGCCCCCGTACTGAACTTCGAAACGGGCAGCTTCAGCGACAAAGAGCTGGTGCGCGTCCGCCGCTTCAACGATACGTATCACAACGAGGCCGTCGTTGCCAAGGCGGGCTTCGTGGACAAACCCTGGGCCGACCGCCTGATGCTGGGCTTCATCTGGTCGCAGATGTACAAGGACGTGCAGACCGGCGTGCGCCAGAAAACCGTCTTCGGCGAGAAGCACCGCTTCGGACACTCATTGATCCCCTCGCTGGAGTACAGCAAGCGGGACCTGTTAGTGAAGGGCCTCGACCTGACACTGTCGGCCAACTACAACCGCAACGCCACCACCAACGTGGATACGGCCCACTACAAATACAACTGGTTAGGCGAGCGTCAGCCCCTGAACACGCCCGGCGAACAGTCGCGCCAGTACAGCCGCGCCGACAACGACAACTGGAATGCCACAGCCACGATGAACTATCGTCTGGGGCGCATCCATACGTTCACCCTAAACCACGTTCTCAGTACCTTCCGCCGCAACAACACCTCGCTGCTGGCTGCCGAAGCACAGACCGACCCCATCGCCAAGCAGACGCGCAAGAACATTACCGGACTGGCGTACCGGCTGATGCCGTCGGAACGCTGGAACCTCTCCGTCTTCGGCAAGCACTACAGCCAGTATGTGGCCGGACCCATGGCCGAGGATGACACGGGCAGCAACTACGTACGCACCAGTCGCACGGTCAGCTCCTGGGGCTATGGTGCGGCAGGCACTTACTTCCTCGTCGAGGGACTGCAGGCCAAGCTGTCGTACGAGCGTGCCTACCGTCTGCCCACCATCGAAGAAATGTTTGGCGATGAGGACCTGGAGAGCGGACAGATAAGCCTGCGCCCCGAGAGCAGCCACAATGTGAACTTCAGCCTCAGCTATGCGCGTACGCTGGGCAGCCACTCCTTCTATGTAGAGGGAGGATTAGTCTATCGCGACACGCACGACTACATACAGCGCAACGTACAAGACCTGAGTGGCGGCAAGGAGAATGCCACCTACATCAACTACGGCAATGTACTGACCAAGGGCTACAACCTCTCCGCCCGCTACAGTCTGGGGCGCTGGCTCAGCTTAGGCGGTAACTTCACCCAGATGGACGTGCGCGACAATGAGCCCTACCAGATAGGCAGCACGGGCAACGCGGTGGAGAATCTGGGCTACCGTTCGCGCATGCCCAACGTGCCCTACCGCTTTGCCGACTTCGACGCCAACTTCTACTGGCGCGACCTCGGCGGACGGGGCAACCAGCTGACACTGACCTACGACAACCAGTGGACGCACTCGTTCTCCTACTACTCCGAGGTCATCGGCAGCAGCAGCGACTACATCGTCCCCGACCAGTTTGCCCACAACCTCACGCTGAGCTACAGCGTGAAGGGCGGCCGCTACAACTTCTCCGTAGAGTGCCGCAACCTGACGGACGAGAACCTGTACGACAACTTCAGCCTGCAAAAGGCCGGACGGGCTTTCTACGGAAAGGTGCGCATCCACTTCGGCGACTGAGCCTGCCAACGTCAGCACCTCTGCCCGACAGCCTACAGACCTGAGGGTACAATCATCCCGGATGATTCCTACAATCAATGCGGATGATTCCTACCATCATCCCGGATGATTGTACCCTCTCTCCATACCCCGACCATGCAAAGCCGTAGGGAAAGCATGCCGGAAGCCTGCCTCATGGCAGCCATCGGAACGAACAAAAACAAATACATAAAAAAGAGAAGAATATGAAAAAGAACCACTTACTTGCAGGCCTCTTTGCCGCCTCGCTGGCAGGCATGGCCCTTACCTCCTGCTCGGAAGACGACCAAAACGGAAGCAACAACAACTCCAACGTCTCGACAGGCAACTACGTGATAGCAGCCACCGTGACCAGCAGCAGCACCGATACCTACGTACTGCTGACAGCCCCCTCGCTCGACGAAGGCGAAGTGACCACTCAAGGCAACGGCCTGGTGAACGAAGGCGCCACCTACTGGGTGTTCTACGCCAACCGCTACCTGTACGCACTCAATTACAATCAGGGCGAAGCAGGCACTACGCAATCGTTCGTCCTGAACAACGCCGGCGCACTGGAGAAGCGCACGCAGGAATACTACGTCAACCGCTTCACCACCTACGGCTACTACGACCGCTACATCATGACCACCTCGACAGGCGACGGCCCCTCGGAACTGAAGGACGAGAACGGCTACGTGCCCCAGTCATTCCTGGCTTCGTATCTGGACGTGGAGAACCAGACCTACACCAGCAACACGGTCAATGCATCGACGCCCTTCCTTTCCGAAAACTTCCTGGGCAACGGTGAATACGTCACCCTGGCCGGACTGGCACAGGTAGGCACCCGACTCTATGCCGCCGCCGTGCCCATGGGCCTCAGCCAATACGGCTGCATGCAGAAGAACGACGACGGCAGCTACAAGTGGGTACTGCCCGGCAACGAGGACCTCATCAAGACCGAATCGGGCGGCAGTGGCAGCGGTGCCTACGACAAGGACGAACTGCAATGGACCCAATACCCCAACGAATGCTGGATGGCCATCTTCACCGACCAGACCCTGACCGACTGGAAACTCATCAAGACTGACAAGATAAGCTACGCCTGCGGACGTAACCGCTCACAATACTATCAGATGAACTGGCTGGCCGACGACGGCTACATGTACGTCTTCTCGCCTTCGTATGCCAAGACGATGAAGGACGTCCGTCAGCAAACCACCTTGCCCGCCGGCGTGGTTCGCATCGACACCAAGGCCGAAGACTTCGACCCCGACTACTATTATAACCTCGAAGCGAAAGCCGACGGCGCATCCTTCCTGCGCAGCTGGTACATCGGCGGCGACTACTTCCTGCTGCTGATGTACGACAAAGAAATTACCGCTTCGGACAAGGTGGCCAACCGCTTAGCCGTATTCAACGTCAGCAACGGCGCCCTGTCCTATGTCAGCGGACTGCCCGACGACGTCAGCGGCTTCGGTAACACGCCCTACATGGAGAACGGCTCGGCTTACATCGCCGTAACCACCACTTCGGGCTATCCCGCCATCTATCGCATCGAGCCTTCGACAGCCACCGCCAGCAAGGGATTGGTCGTAAAAGCCACTTCGCTGAACGGCGTAGGACGATTAGAGGCCCAATAATTCCCACACATCATCCCAACCCAACGAATAAGCAATGAAAAAAGCATTCCGACACATACACCTGTGGCTGTCCGTCCCCTTCGGACTGATCATCACGCTTGTCTGCTTCTCCGGCGCCATGCTGGTGTTCGAGAAGGAAGTGACGCAATGGTTGCGTCCCGATGTATTCAACGTCGATCCGCAAGGCCGCCAGCCACTACCGATGGACGAGGTAGTCCGTCGGGTATCGGCCACGCTGCCCGAGGACGTGCAGGTGACGGGCGTCACCGCCTTCCCCGACCCTACGAAAGCCTGGCAACTGCCCCTGTCCAGTCCGCCGAAAGCATCGGTCTATGCCAATCCCTATACGGGCGAGGTAACGGGCCGGGGCGACCGCCTGCCTTTCTTTGCCACCATGTTCCGTCTGCACCGCTGGCTGCTCGACAGCCGCCCGTCGGGCGACGGCGTGTTCTGGGGCAAGATGGTGGTAGGCACCAGCACGCTGCTCTTCGTACTGGTACTGGTGTCGGGCATCGTCATCTGGTGGCCTCGCACGCGTAAGGCGCTGCGCAACAGTCTGAAGATTGCGGTACGCAAAGGTTGGCGCCGCTTCTGGTACGGCCTGCATGTGGCAGGGGGCATGTATGCCCTGCTGTTGCTGCTCGTCATGGCCCTGACGGGACTGACGTGGTCGTTCGACTGGTATCGCACGGGCTTCTATGCCCTGTTCGGCGTAGAGGCACAGGCAGGAGGCGGACACGGTTCGCACAACGCCAAGCCGCAAGAAGGCCGGCAGAAGCAACAGGGACGGAACGAGAAGGGAGACAAGCTCACCGACCGCACCGCCCACTGGCAGACAGTGTACGAGCAGCTGAAGCAGAAGAACCCCGACGCCCGCCAGATCAGCCTGTCCGACGGATCGGCCAGTGTCAGCGTCAACCGCTTCGGCAATACGCGAGGTGCCGACCGCTACCAGTTCGACACACGCACCGGCCAGCTGACCGGGCATACCCCCTACAGCGACCTGGACCGTTCGGGCAAAATACGCGGTTGGATTTACTCCCTGCACGTAGGCAGCTGGGGCGGACTGCTGACCCGCCTGCTCTGGTTCTCGGCAGCCCTGCTGGGTGCCACCCTGCCGCTGACGGGATATTATCTGTGGATCCGGCGGCTGATGAAAAAGCCACATTTAGCCAAAATCGAAAGATAAATGAACAATTTGGGAAGCCATTCCTACAGGTTCTCCTTATTTTTGCAGCAGAAGGCAGTGGCAGGCTCCGAGCCTGTCGCACACCTTCTGCTGAATTTAATCACCATCAAATACCTGTAAGAATGAAACATCCCGTTTTACACCATTTCATCGGCACCTTGTGCCTGCTGTTGTTCATCGCCTTAGGGGCTGTCGCCCAAAACACCAAACCGTTCGTAATACCCGAACTGAAAGAATGGAAGGGCAAAGACGGCTTTTTCGTACCCGCCACGCAACCGCGCATCGTATATGGCGACCCCTCCCTGCAAACCATTGCCGAGACATTTGCCGACGACTATCAGGCCTTGTTCGGTGTGCGCCCGCAGGTGACGCAGGGCAAAGGCGGCAAAGGCGACTTCCTGCTGACCCTCAGAAACGACCGCAAGCTGGGCAAGGAAGGCTACACCATCGACGTATCCGACGGCGTGAAGGTATCGGCACCCCAAGCAGCCGGCGTCTATTGGGCCACCCGTACCCTGCTACAGATAGGCGAGCAGAGCGATGACCACCGTCTGCCCAAAGGCGTGATACGCGACTTCCCCGACTACGGCATGCGCGGCCTCATGATCGACTGCGGACGCAAATACATCCCGATGGACTACCTGCGCAAGCTGACGAAGGTGCTGGCATACTATAAAATGAATGTCCTCCACGTCCACCTGAGCGACAACGGCTTCAAACAGTTCTTCAATCACGACTGGAACCGGACGTATGCCGCCTTCCGCCTGGAATGCGAAACATTCCCCGGACTGACCGCCCGCGACGGCTACTACACAAAGCGCGAATTTATCGACTTCCAGGACGAGGCCGCTGCCCGATTCGTCGAAATCATCCCCGAGATTGACGTGCCGGCTCACACCCTCGCCTTCAGCCACTACAAGCCCGAGCTTGGCAGCAAGCAATACGGAATGTACCACCTGGACCTCTCCAACCCCGAGACCTATACCTTCCTCGATGCCCTGTTCAAGGAATATCTGGAGGGCGAACAGCCGGTATTCCGCGGACCAAGAGTGCACATCGGAACCGACGAGTACTCCAACAAAGATAAGAAAGTGGTAGAGCAGTTCCGCGCCTTTACCGACCACTACATCCGATACGTCGAGAGTTTCGGCAAGAGGGCCTGCATCTGGGGCGCACTGACACATGCTCCCGGCGAGACACCCGTCAAGGTCGAGGGCGTGGACATGTTCACCTGGAACAACAACTTTGCCAACCCACTGGACATGGCCAAATTGGGATACAAACAAATCAGTATCCCCGACTGGTCTGTTTACATCGTCCCGATGGCCACTTACTATCACGACTACCTCGACAACCGAAAACTGTATGAAGAATGGACGCCCGCCCATGTGGGCAAAGTGGTGTTCGACGAGAAAGACCCCGCTATCCTCGGCGGTATGTTTGCCTTGTGGAACGACCTCGTAGGCAACGGAATCTCGGTAAAGGACATTCACCACCGCATCTACCCCAGTTTGCAGACACTGTCCGTAAAGACCTGGAACGCCCGTCCGTCGGTTGCCTTCGACGACTTCGACAGCAGCCGCACAAAGCTGAGCGAGGCACCCGGTGTCAACCTGCTGGGCAGAATCGGCAAGGAACCGGGAATGGTGTACGAAGTTGCCGAGCTGCAACCCGGCACCCGGCTGCCCTTCCCCGAAATAGGCTATAACTATGCGGTGACATTCGACCTCGAAGCACGTCCCGAGACACCGGGTACCGAGTTGTTCCGCTCGCCCGATGCCGTCTTCTACCTGTCCGATCCCGTCAGCGGATTATTCGGCTTTGCCCGCGACGGCTATCTCAATACATTCGGCTTCCGGCCCTATCCGGGCGAGAAGGTGCAGGTGCGCATCGAAGGTGATCCATTGTCAACATCGCTCTACATCAACGGGAAGCTGTTCGAGAAACTCGACGTACAAATGCGCTTCTACAACAGTGGGAAAGACTCGATGAAGTACATCCGGACACTGGTATTCCCCCTCGACAAGGCAGGCAACTTCAAAAGCCGGATCACCCACCTGAAAATATACAACCACCTGTTGCAATAGGCCGTCCGTCCTACAGGATGCACACAGAAAAAGGCTTCGGTTACCGCCTCCCCGCAGGGAGGGTAGCCGAAGCCTTTTCACTTCGCCGCCATCCACAAAGCTCAATAAGGAATCATATCCTTCAGAATGCCTTCCCGATACCAGGGGTCGTCTATCTCCTTCAACACCTTGCCCATCTCGGCACACAGCTGCCGTACGATGTCCGCATGGTCTTTCAAAGGCAGATTATTCAGCTGATAGGGATCGTTTTCGTCATCGAACAGCAGGGCATCTTTCAGCTCCCGAGTCTGGCGGTCGATGTAGAGCGCCAACGTATATCCGGCTGTCTTGAACCCTCGTGCCGAGGGGAAATACGACCAGACTTTACCGTCGGCGTCTTTTTCGCCATCTACGTTCTGAATGTACAGGGCACCGGTAGGACGAACGACATCGGCCTGCGCGTCGAGAAACAACGGTGCATAGTCATGCCCCTGTACCGATGCCGGGATGGAGTCTGTCAAGCCGGCCAGCCCCAGCAACGTAGGCATGATGTCGGGCGAACTCAACATCAGGTCATCCACTCTCGGAGCAATCTTCCCGGGGTAGCGCACTAAGAAGGGCACATTCATCGACTCGGCATACGGCGAATTCTTCGGGTCGTCGGTACGCTGGCTGCACATGGTCTCGCCGTGGTCGGACGAAAACACCACAATCGTATTCTTGTCCAACCCCAACTGCTTCAGGGCGTCGAGTATCTGTCCGAAGGCACGGTCCACTCCGGTCACCGATGCAAAATAATAACGCACCGACTCGGCCTTCTTCATCGTCGGATCGGCATTGGGACGGATCAGCAGGCTGTCCAACGGCTGATCTTTGTACAGGTTGAAGTCTTCTTCCATGCAGTCGTCCAACGAACGGTACGGGCTGTGGGGCGGATTCATGCCTACCATGATGAAGAAAGGCTTCTTCGGGTCGCGCACGTTGCCCTCGTTCTTCAGATACGACACCACCCTGCCTGCCTCGTGCAGGGGCGACCACTCTTTGGGGTCGTGGCGGCGACCGTCGGTATCCCAGTAATGAGGATTCTTGTGCTCGTCGAACGTGCCGTACGAATACCAGTAGTTGAAGCCATGCCGACGCTCGGGAGGCGTATAGGCATCCCATACGGGCACCTGGTCTTCTACATAATGGCCGGGATTGTTGGGGTCATTGGGCGTAGGGTAGTCCACGTGCAGCTTACCGAAATAGGCACAGTCGTATCCGGCCTTGCTGAAAACGTCGCTGACGCACTCGGCGTCCTGACGCAACGAACTGATGGGGCGGTTGGAATGGCAGTTCAGTGGCACACCGCTCTTATTTGGGTACATACCCGTCAGCAGAATGCCCCGGTGGGGACTGCTCAACGGACAGTTGCTCTGCGCCGAAGTCAGCACCAGCGACTCGCGGGCAAAGTCGTTCAGACGAGGAGTATGAACGGGGTCGTTGCGGAAATTGACATGCTCGCGAAATCCGTCTTGTCCCCAGAACTCCAACGCATGATTACGGAACTGGTCGGGGAAGACATAGATGACGTTAGGCTGTTGCACCGCCGGCTCCTGCTGCGCAGACTTGCATCCGGCCAGAGCCAGCAGTCCCATGCCTCCCCATAACAGATGAAAAGGATGCTTCATAAATCGAATCAGATATGAATGTAGCTGTTCTTACTTCTTTTCGAGGTCTCTCTTGCGAATCAGGCCTTCCAGGAAATAGTAATCGGCATAATTCAGAGGCACGTCGATCTCGGCACCATGGGGAATGCTGCCTACCGAATGCATCAGTATGAAGTTGCCGTTAGTGCCGACAGCAGCCCGATAGGCAGGCGAGCCAAGACTTTCCATGATCTTATCGGCAGTCTCCTTATAGCCCTTACCGGGAATATACGTACTCAATTCGTACAGTGCCGAAGCCGTACATGCAGCGGCCGAAGCGTCGCGGGGCTCATTGGGGATGTTGGGGGCATCAAAATCCCAGTAAGGAACCAGGTCCTCGGGCAGGTTCTTGTTGTTGAAGATGAAGTTGTACACCTTTTCTGCCTGATCCAGATAGTTCTGGTCGTGCGTATAGCGATAGCACATGGTGTAGCCATACAAAGCCCAGGCCTGTCCGCGTGCCCATGCCGACTCATCGGCATATCCCTGAGCCGTCTGTTTCTTACGCACTTCGCCTGTCACAGGGTCGTAATCTACGACATGATAGCAACTGTTGTCGGCGCGGAAATGGTTTTTCATCGTCGTGTCGGCATGCTTCACGGCAATATGATAGAATGTAGAATCACCTGAAAGTCGTGAAGCCTCGAACAGAAGTTCCAGATTCATCATATTGTCGATGATGACAGGGCATTTCCACCCCCGTTGTGCCTGCCAGCCTTTGTCGGCGTCCCACGACTGTATCACTCCCGCACCCGGACGGAAACGGGTAGATAAAGACTTCGCCGCCTGTATGATGACTGGCTTGTATGCCTCTTTGCCAATCCGGCGATAACCGTTCAGATAACTGGAACCAATCATGAAGCCTACGTCGTGGTGCCACGTCAGGTATTGCACCGAGTCGAGTGCCTCGGTATATTTTTCAGCCAGGGGAATCCATTTCTTGTCACCGGTCAGTTCGTACGTAAACCAGATGCTGCCGGGGAAGAATCCGGAGCACCAGTCGTCGATAGGTATGTAACAAATACTACCGTCTTTATTAATGGTTCGTGGATTCAGTATTTTACCCGATTTCTCGATGATGTCAGTCTGCAATGTGTGTTGTGCCACCGCATTCTCAATATTGTCCTGAATAAAATCAACCTCTGTTTTCTTTTGTCCTGCACAGCCGGCAAAAACAAGGAAGGAAAGTCCCAATGTCACGAAAGCTGTTTTCATAGATAATGGATTTATTAATTAGAAAATAAATTTGTTTCGTTGACAAAAGTAATGGAACAGCATCAAATAGACCCTCTCAAATCATACAATTAAAGGGCAAAATTGTTATTTTTGCGTCTAAAACATCTATTTTTATCCATCTAATCCACGAAAGAAATATGACTGCACAAGAATTCTTCAAAAACGACCTCTTTGCCGAAGGAACCGGAGTAGAACTGCTCGAAGTAAAAGAGGGGTATAGCAAGGCCCGCCTGACCATCACCGAAAAACATCTGAACGCCGGACACCGCACACAGGGAGGCGCCATCTTTACGCTGGCCGACCTTGCCTTGGCGGCCGCAGCCAATTCGCATGGCACACTGGCTTTCTCGCTGTCGTCCACCATCACCTTCCTGCGTAGCAGCGGCCCCGGTGATACCCTCTATGCCGAAGCGCGTGAACGCTATACCGGACGCACGACCGGCTACTACCAGATAGACATAACCAATCAACGTGGCGACCTGATAGCAACCTTCGAATCGAGCGTGTTCCGGAAGGGAGATGCCTTACCGTTTACTCTGTGACCACCGAAGTCATCGGATAGCGGTTGCCCCTTACGCTCTTGAAAAAGGCTTTGGCTGAACCGAAATTCAGGTACATATCCAGCCGGATGGGCAAATGGTTGGCATCATCGGAAATAAAGAAAGTGATGACCTCCTGTTCTTTTCCCTTTTTATATTCTACAAAAGAGAACACTAAGCAACGGTAGGTTGTGTCGTTATTGGCTGTCACGTTCTCTTTTCCACGGTAAATCAAAGTCTGTTCTTCGACACGACGTCCGGTTGCCATCGGAAACAGGATCTTATCACCAACCTTATAGTCGCGCGGATCGTAAGAACGGGCTTGTGCCAAAATACTCAGCATGTCGAAGATGCAGCGTGAATCGTTATACTCCATTTCATATTTCGTTCCGTCACGATAGGTTCGGCGTTGCTTTACAAAGGATACACCATCCTTGTAAGAGAACCAGGCCTCATCCACCGTATAGCGCTTCCCCTCTTCGGCTGCCTTGCGAAAATAAAGGGGCTCCATCCGGTCGGTGATGTAGCAAGTCAGCGTGTCACGCATCTTAAAGAAAAAGTCAGTCTGCTTGCTACCTGTCGAGAGTAGGTTCATCCGGAAAGCCGGCGCATGGTTGTAAGTGGTGGCATTGGTAGTCAGACTGGCCAGGCCAACCTTCTTCCAAATGAATTTCCAGTTAAAATACAAATCATATACGACTTGTTCACCCGATTTGAAAGCTTTGTTCTCGGCAGGACATTGTGCATGAAGAGGCATTGCAGCCATCATGCCAATCAAGCCGGCTACCAACAAAGCCCACAATCGTTTCCCGTCAATAACTATACCCGCTACTGCTGTTGCGGTTGCGGTTATTTTTCTTTTTAGTGTCTTCATCTGGTTTTTGTTTTTTAAGTTCGTCAGGCTTTTGCTTATCCAAGGGCCTGTCTTTTATATTCCATGTCTGGGTCAACTCAAAGTTAGCCTTCAGTTCAAGTACCTGCCAATAATAGAACACTTCTTCCGGTTGTCGTTTGGTAGCATAATCGCCGGTCGTCCACACTCCGTCGCCATTCTTGTCATTGATAAGACGTGCTCCATATTTGCCAGGAGCCAGGAAGTAAAAATCAGCCTTTCCATCGACCACCGGTACCGACCTCACCACATTGTCTTGCGCGTCGAGCCACTCTACAAACGCCAACGAATCGGCTCCTGACACATTAAAGAAGATGGCACCGTAGTCTTCCTGCTTTTTCACCTTGAAGTCCTTTTTTATTTTATCGGTAAATAGCCCGTATAAACCGTGAAAAGCCATTGAATCGACTTCAAAGGAATAGCTCCCGTCAAACTCCCAATCTTTCTTAGGCAATACATTATATACTTTGTGATCAAGAGAATCCCTTACTAAATCGAAAGCCATATCATTCCATAGCGAATCGACCTGCTGACGCAGATGAATGGCTGTATCATTGATACTGCTTAACGGTTCCTGAAAAGTAAGTGTAATGTAATCATATACGTCCATCGACGAGGGTGCATACACATCAACGGGCAGGAAATTGGTCTGAATGGTATCCGCATCTCCCCGCTTCCGTTTTTTCTCCAATTCTTTTTCACGCTCCTTGCGTTCCTTTTCCAGTTCCTTCTCACTCTTGGGGCGCTGTTTCGACACCAGTTTCAGCGTATCGGTTCGCGGCACCAGTTGCTGCAACGAGTCCGTATAGAGGTACGAAAGGCTCATCTTCAAGGTATCAATCTGATAGACCAGCGAGTCCTTAATCCAATAGTGCAACGTATCGTTACGCCCTGTCGTCTGCTCAATGACAAAAGCGTCTTTTTCATCAAAGTTCAATCCCTTAAGCACCGGCAGACTATCAGCCGGAGCTGTAAAATAGAGGGAAAATTCTTTAGGAGTCAGACGCTCACTACGTGCCAGGCGCTGTGAATAACGTTTTTCCTTAAAGCCACGCAACATCACGTCGTCCGGAAGATAATGTGTATAGTTCCGATCGATAATGGTATCTATTGTAAGCGAATCGACCCACAACGTATCATGGCGCAAACGTATTTCTGAAGAAGGAATAACCAGCGAATCGTTGAACGCAATGGCTTCGGTTGGCTGGGAATAATAATAATTCTGATCGGCATCCTGCAAGGCATAGATTCTATATTGTCCGGGAGCCACTCCGCGAATGGAAAAGCGTCCCCTACTGTCCGTCAGGCCAACACGGTCGAATGGTAAAGCCGTAAAAGCCGAATCGGCCAGATTGGAATGCAATCCGACCAACATACCTTTTATGGGCTCCAGATTCTCGGCATTAAGCAAAGTCCCCGCAATGGCCATTGTATCCAATACGGCACCCGTCGAGAATGTATATGTAAACGCCTCCAAGGCATTGCCCTCGTTATTATCGCGAATAGCATCGCCAAAATCGATTGTATAAGTAACATTCGACTTCAGCGAATCCTGCAAGTTCACTATCACTTTCTTGCTGCTTGCCTTGATTTCAGGCTGCTGCACCTGCGGAGGGGAAATGACAATCTTTTCATTGGGCTTTTCCAACGTGATAAACTCGTCGAACTCAATTGCTATTTTCTTCTTAGTGTTGTGCAATGCTCCCGGTCGTGGAGAAGCTGTCACAAAACGGGGAGGGTCTTCATCATAGGGACCTCCTTGAAGGCTACCGATGCTTGCACAAGAATAAAGAATGCCACCAATAGCTACTGCTATACTCAATCGCCGAAAAAACGATTTCATCCTATTACTATAATGACTGCCATTTAACATGCTGCAAAAATAAAAGTTATCTATCAATTAGCTATATACTTTACAGTATTTTAAACAAAAAACATTCATAAGTACGCATATATATATGAAACATAGTTAAAAAAGCAAAGTATTCACACCTTATGCAAGGAGAAAAGAATAAATTTGCACACAAAACTGTATAGAGACATTTAGTTTTCACCCAAAAGCCCTGTATCAGGGCTTTTGCACATACACGCTTTGACAAATCGATAACAATATAATATCACATAAGAGAAAAACAAGAGTATGAAGAGTAGATTAGGATTATTGGTATGTTGCCTGGCACTGCTAAGCAGTTGCGGACAAGGCAACAACGGTACGGGCAGTGCACCCGAGATTGCAGTCATGGAGGTAAATACCACAACTGCGAACCTGACAAACAGTTACCCTGCCACCATCAAGGGTAAACAAGACGTAGAAATCCGTCCTATGGTTAGTGGCTTCATCACTAAACTGCATGTAGATGAAGGCTCCGTCGTACATAAGGGACAGGTGTTATTCACCATCGACCCCGTGCAGTACGAAGCTGCTGTAAAAACAGCAAAAGCCACAGTAGAAACAGCGAAAGCAGCATTAAGCACTCAAGAACTGACTACCGCCAATAAACGCGAGCTGAACAAGAAACAAATAGTCAGCGACTACGACCTGAAAATGTCCGAGAACCAGCTGGCACAAGCTAAAGCTACTTTAGCACAAGCTCAAGCCCAACTCATCAATGCTGAAAACAACTTGTCGTACACTAAGGTTACCAGTCCGAGCGATGGTGTTGTGGGAACCATTCCCTACCGTGTAGGTAGCTTGGTAAGTGCATCCATTACTACCCCATTGACCACCGTTTCCGACATTTCCGAAATGTATGCCTACTTCTCCATGACCGAGCGCCAACTGCTTTCCATGATTCGCGAAGGTGGCACCATGAAGGAAATTCTGGACAAAATGCCCTCTGTGCAACTCAGCCTTATCGACGGAACAATGTATCCCGACAGCGGACGTGTAGAAACAATCAGTGGTGTGATTGACCAGACTACCGGTTCGGTCAACATGCGTGCCCTCTTCCCCAACAAACACAACATCCTGCGTAGCGGCGGTACGGGCGAAGTCGTATTCCACAATCCCCTGCAGGATGTGATTATGATCCCCCAATCGGCTACAACCGAAATTCAGGACAAACGCTTCGTTCTTGTATTACAACCGGACAATACACTGAAAAATACCGAAGTAAAAGTCTTCACACTGGATGATGGCAAATACTACTACGTGACCGACGGACTTAAGAAAGGTGATAAAATCGTAATCGAAGGCGTACAGTCACTGAAAGACGGACAAACCATTACCCCGATTACTCCGGCCGACAAGGAAGCCGAATATCAGAAAGCGCTGAAAGACCAGAAAGAAGGAAACATACAGACTGCATTCCAATAAGAAATTAACGAGTTAACCTCATACAAGGCAACAAGTTAATAAGCTGACAAGACGATAAGGCCGCAAACCGGTAGTGAAAACCGAAATTCATGCCTGCCAGCGTGTCTCAGCATCCACTTGTCAACAAAAGACATCCGTCAATCCAAACAATAAAAGAAGAAACAATGAAATTAGATAGATTTATAAACCGTCCGGTACTATCAACGGTAATCTCCATCCTGATAGTTATCCTGGGCTTCATTGGCCTGGCTACATTGCCAATCACGCAATACCCGGACATCGCACCGCCTACGGTATCCGTACGTGCTACCTACACCGGTGCCAATGCACAAACCGTTTTGAATTCGGTCATCGCCCCCCTTGAAGACCAAATCAACGGTGTGGAGAACATGATGTACATGAGTTCGAGTGCCTCCAACACCGGCTCAGCCGATATCTCCATCTACTTTAAACAAGGCACCGACCCCGACATGGCAGCCGTAAACGTACAGAACCGTGTGTCTATGGCACAAGGACTGTTGCCAGCCGAGGTAACCAAAGTCGGCGTAACAACCCAGAAACGTCAGACCTCCATGTTGATGATCTTCTCCCTTTATGACGAGAAGGACCAATACAACACCGAGTTCATCGAAAACTACGCCAACATCAACCTGATCCCCGAAGTAAAACGTGTTACCGGTGTGGGTGATGCCAATGTGATGGGTGTGGACTACTCCATGCGTATCTGGCTCAAACCCGACGTAATGGCCCAGTACAAACTTGTCCCCAACGATGTAGTAGCAGCATTGAGCGAACAGAACATCGAAGCTGCTCCCGGACAATTGGGTGAACGCGGACATCAGACCTTCCAGTACACCCTGCGCTATAAAGGCCGTCTGCAACAGACTTCCGAATTCGAGAATATCGTAATCAAAGCCCTTGAAAACGGTGAAATCCTTCGCCTGAAAGATATTGCCCGCATCGAATTGGGCCGTATGACTTACAACTTCAACAATACCGTAAACGGACATAAGGCCGTCAGCTGTATCGTCTATCAGATGGCAGGAACGAACGCTACCCAGACCATCAGCGACATTGAAGCACTGCTCGACGAATATTCGTCGCAACTGCCTGCCGGTTTGAAGATCAACATCGCACAGAGTGCCAACGACTTCCTTTTCGCCTCTATCCACGAGGTTGTTAAGACATTGATCGAAGCCTTCATCCTGGTGTTCATCGTGGTTTACATCTTCCTGCAAGACATGCGCTCCACGCTGATTCCCGCCATCGCTATCCCGGTAGCCTTGATCGCTACATTCTTCGTACTGAAGCTCATCGGCTTCAGCCTTAACTTGCTGACACTTTCGGCCATGGTGCTTGCCATTGCCATTGTAGTCGATGATGCCATTGTGGTTGTAGAAGGAGTCCATGCCAAGTTGGACCAAGGCTATAAATCGGCACGAACAGCTTCTATCGACGCCATGCACGAGTTGGGCGGTGCCATCGTCTCCATCACATTGGTCATGATGTCCGTGTTCATCCCCGTAAGCTTCATGGGTGGTACAGCCGGTACATTCTATCGCCAATTCGGTCTGACCATGGCCATTGCCATCGGTTTCTCGGCACTGAATGCCTTGACACTGAGTCCGGCCTTGTGCGCCATCTTCCTGAAACCGCATAATACCAATGCTCCTCTGAAAGATCGGGTAGGCACAGCTACCAAAGAAGCCCGTAAGATCTTCATCGCACGTTATGCCGACTCAATCGGTCGCCTGATGCGTCCGGGCATCACAATCATCTTTACCATCATAGCCATTATCGGTATGATTTTCGGGCTCTTCAGCTTCGAAAGCCATCCGATACTCTGTGTAGTCATGATTATCATCAGTATCCTGGCACTGGCCGGTATGACAACCGATAAGTTCAAAGATGATTTTAACAATTCCTACAATAACATCTTAGGCAAGTATAAGAAACAGGTACTCAAATTCATCCAAAGGAGATGGTTGTCGGGAGGATTGGTTGCCGCTTCCATTGTACTGTTGGTTGTATTTATGCAGATTACTCCGACCGGTATGGTGCCTAACGAAGATACCGGTACCATTATGGGTGCCGTAACGTTACCCCCCGGTACATCACAGGAACGTGCCCAAGAGATTCTGAACCGTGTGGACAGCCTCGTAGCTTCCGATCCTGCCGTACAATCGCGTACTATCATTTCGGGCTTCAGTTTCATCGGTGGTCAGGGACCTTCGTATGGTTCGGTCATCATCAAACTGAAAAACTGGGAAGAACGTTCGACCATGCAAAATTCGAACATTGTCTATGCCACACTCTTCATGCGTGCACAGAAAGTCATCAAGGAAGCACAGGTGTTGTTCTTTGCACCGCCTATGATTCCGGGTTATTCGGCATCAAGCGATATCGAGCTGAACATGCAGGATAAGACGGGTGGCGACCTGAACCACTTCTTCGACGTGGTCAATGCTTATACAGCCGAACTGGAAAAACGTCCGGAAATCAACTCCGCACGTACCAGCTTCAACCCGAACTTCCCGCAATATCTGCTGAACATCGACGCCGCCGCTTGTAAGAAAGCCGGCATCAGCCCAAGCGATATCCTCAGCACGCTGCAAGGATATTATGGCGGTCTGTATGCCTCCAACTTCAACAGCTTCGGTAAGATGTACCGTGTAATGGTGCAGGCCGAGCCTGATGCCACCAAGAACTTGGAATCACTGCAAAGTATCAAAGTTCGCAATGGCAACGAGATGGCTCCCATTACCCAGTTTGTATCCATCGAAAAGGTTTATGGCCCTGATATCATCAACCGTTTCAACCTATATACCTCAATGAAGGTCATGGTGGCTCCGGCTTCCGGTTATACTTCCGGTCAGGCCCTGCAAGCCATTGCCGAAGTTGCCCAACAGAATCTGCCGGCCGGCTTCGGTTACGAATTAGGTGGTATGGCTCGTGAGGAAGCACAGACCAGTGGAAGTACTACGGGACTGATCTTCGTTCTCTGCTTCGTCTTCGTTTACCTGTTGCTGAGTGCCCAGTACGAAAGCTACATTCTGCCGTTGGCCGTATTGCTTTCCATTCCTTTCGGTCTGTTGGGAAGCTTCCTCTTCGTCAACGGTGCCAGCGCCATTGGCAGCATTCCGGCCCTGAAGATGATTATCGGCTCCATGTCCAACGACATCTACATGCAGATTGCCTTGATCATGTTGATGGGTCTGTTGGCCA
This sequence comes from uncultured Bacteroides sp., assembly GCA_902472795.1. Taxonomy (GTDB): domain Bacteria; phylum Bacteroidota; class Bacteroidia; order Bacteroidales; family Bacteroidaceae; genus Bacteroides. Next base: position 31,775 of record CABROZ010000006.1, read on the forward strand.
AGAATGCCATCCTGATCGTAGAGTTCGCCCTCGATCGTCGTAAGATGGGTATGAGCATCACGTGGGCAGCCGTCCTGGGTGCCGCCGCCCGTCTGCGTCCTATCCTGATGACGTCTATGGCCATGATTGTCGGTCTGCTCCCGCTGATGTTTGCTTCGGGTGCAGGTGCCAACGGTAACCGTACATTAGGAACATCGGCCATCGGTGGTATGTTGATCGGTATGATTCTGCAGATCTTCATCGTACCGGCTCTGTTCGTGGCCTTCCAATACCTGCAAGAGAAAGTGAAACCAATGGAATGGGAAGACGTGGACAACTCGGATGCAGAACCAGAAATCGAACAGTACACCAGCAAATAAAGTTAAATAGCACAGAATGGAGAATGAACCTGATCATTCTTCATTCTCCATTCTTCATAAAAACAGCTTAGATAATGAGAAAACAAATCATAACCCTGATGTGTGCCACTGCCCTGTTAAGCAGTTGTCACATCTACAAATCATACGACAGACCTGAAGACATTACGACGGCAGGCCTCTATCGCGACACCGTAGCCGGTGGCGATACGTTAGTTGCCGATACAGCCAACTTCGGCAATCTGCCTTGGAGGGAAGTTTTCACCGACCCTCAGTTGCAAGGTTACATTGAACAGGCACTTACCAGCAGCCCCGACATCCGTACAGCTGCCCTGAAAGTAAAAGAAGCACAGGCTCCGCTACTCGCCAGCAAACTGGCATTCATTCCTTCGCTCACTTTGTCGCCTCAAGGAACTGTCAGCAGTTGGGACAAGGGGAAGGCCACCCAAACCTACTCACTGCCCATTGCAGCCAGCTGGCAAATCGACCTGTTCGGACAACTGCTGAACCAGAAACGCCAGGCTCAAGCCAACCTTGAACAAACGTTAGCTTATGAGCAGAATACCCGCGTACAACTTATCGCCAATGCGGCCAATCTGTACTACACACTGTTGATGCTCGACCGCCAACTGGAAATAACCGAAGGTACAGCCGAAATTCTGAAAAAGAATACCGAAACGATGGAAGCCATGAAAGAATCGGGTATCTATGGCACAACAGAAGCAGCCGTAGCCCAAAGCCGAGCCGCATATGCACAAGTGCTGGCTTCACTGCCCGATATCCGTGCCAGCATCCGCGAGATAGAGAACTCGCTCTGCCTGCTGCTGGGCGAACCGGCACACAGCATCGAGCGCGGTGTACTCGAAGACCAACAATTGCCTTCCGACTTTTCGACAGGTATTCCCTTGCAACTGCTTTCGAACCGTCCTGACGTAAAAGCTGCCGAACAGGCTTTGGCCGCTGCCTATTACAATACCAACGTGGCGCGTTCCAACTTCTATCCGCACATCACACTGAGCGGATCGGCCGGCTGGACCAACAGTGCAGGTGCAGCAATCGTCAATCCGGCCAAGCTGCTGGCCAGCGCAGTGGCTTCGCTCACCCAGCCCATCTTCCAAAACGGAGCCAACATTGCCCAACTGAAAATCGCCAAGGCTCAACAGGAAGAAGCCAAGATTCAGTTCCAGACTACCCTGCTTAATGCCGGAAACGAGGTAAGCAACGCCCTCGACCAGTATCAGGCATGCTCCCAAAAAGTGGCTGCACGCAATATGGAAGTAGAATCTTCGAAAAAAGCTGCCGATTATACAAAAGAATTGTTTAACTTAGGCACCTCAACCTATCTCGAGGTGTTGTCGGCCGAACAATCTTACCTCAGCGCACAGCTTTCGGAAGTAAGCGATACATTCAGCCGCATGCAGGCAGTCATCAGCTTGTATCAAGCCTTGGGTGGAGGAAGAGATTAACTATTAAAACCCTAATATTATGATTAGTCCATTAGCTTATGTAGATCCTGCCGCCAAACTCGGCAAGAATGTAACTGTCCAGCCCTTCGCTTACATCGAAGGGGATGTTGAAATCGGTGACGATAGCATCATCATGTCCGGCGCGCGCATTTTAAGCGGTACCCGCATGGGGAAAGGAAACAAAGTGCACCACGGAGCCGTATTGGGAAGCGAACCGCAAGACTTCCATTATACTGGCGAACATACATTGCTTGTCATTGGCGACAAAAACGACATCCGCGAGAATGTTGTCATCAGTCGAGGAACGCACGAAGGACAATACACACAGATAGGCAACGAAAACTATCTGATGGATGGCGTACACCTGTGCCACGACGTGAAAATAGCCGACCATTGCGTGTTGGGTATTAAGACCACGGTGGCTGGTGAATGCCGCATAGACAGTTGCGTAATCTTAAGTAGTAACGTACTGTTGCAACAGAACTGCCACATAGGAAGCTGGTCGCTGGTCCAAAGTGGCTGCCGAATATCCAAAGACGTGCCTCCCTATATCATCATGGCCGGAAATCCGGCTGAATACCACGGAGTGAACGCCATGGTGCTACAGCACAAGAACCAGGTAACAGAACGTGTCCTGCGCCACATCATGAACGCATACCGACTGGTATATCAAGGCAACTTCAGTATTCAGGATGCTTTGCAGAAGATTGAAGACCAGGTGCCCATGAGTGACGAGATACACAACATTATCAACTTCATAGGCAATTCAAAAGGCATTGTGAGGTAACAAGTATCTGCCACGCAAATAACTCGAATATAAAAGAGAGGTTGCACAATCAGCGTGCAACCTCTCTTCGTTTTTATACGTTCCGTAGTGCCGTTGCACTACACATATTAGAGTCTCATCTTATCAGCCTAACTTGAAAACCTGCTGCGTAAAGACTTTTACCCCAGGATAAGACGTCGGAATCTGTTCGGTCACGTCTTCAAACAGAGCCATAGTGGGAATCAAGTAGTCTTTAGTCACTCCATCCTTGTTGTCGTAGGGCAACAATATCAGTGCGTATTCTTTCTCTTCCAGCAGAAAGCGGTAGTACCACGGATTCTCCTCACTGCGGTCGGAGTTGACGACGAAAGAGCCTTTCACCATTTCTTCTTCCTTGTCCATTTTCGTAGGATAGAAACAGAGTGTACCGCGGTCGGGATCCTGCGGATTGTCGAATATCATCCGGTAGCCTCCCCCCACCTCTTTGACAGGAATAGTGGCCAAGGCTTCCTTGCGAAGACCGGCCGTCTGTTCGTCCGTCAGTTCTTCGCCTCCTGTAATCAGGACATCCATAACTCCGATAACCAACGTCTGTTTTGCCTGGAAAACATTTACTTTCAGTACAATGGATGCACCTGTACCGTCGGTCACGGTGACGTGCGCTTCGCCCCAATCCTGCGGATAGAGAACGAACGCATTGGGATATTTCATGTCGATTTTCAGGACAGCGGCATTGTCACACTGCGCAGTGTAGCTGCCATCACCGCCCAGGATGGTGACGGCGCCTGCACTCCCGTCTTTTTCAGAGCGAGGGAAACATACATCTACGGTGTTGTCCGTGTCGGTAGAGAGGTCGAAACGGAGCGGATTACTCTCTTCATCGCTGCACCCTGTCAGGCCGACGGTGCAGAGGAATGCAAAAAGCATTCTCAATAAATAGGTTGTTTTCATTTTACATGGATTTTATATATCATTTTTGAGTTAATATCTGAATCTTTTTACAAATCTACTTTATGGTGAGTTTAGTTTATGCTTTTGTATATATATCCAAAACGTACTAAACTAACTTTTATCGTCTGCAAAATATATGTACTGGCGAAAGAAGAAACATTTTTTCTTTTAGCCAATTTTAAAGTTTGTAACTCTCATAGTTTGAGGAAGAAATGAACTTCTTTATTTCTTCTTCTGTTGGAAGCTCTATCCTATACTTTTGGACAAAGATATTCGGGTCTAATCCGGCAGTAGCATACTTAACTAATGTATCTCCCTTTTCGGTACAGAGCAAAATACCGACAGGTGGATTATCATCCGGTTGCATCACTTCCGCTTTGAAGTAGTTGAGATACATATTCAGTTGCGAAGCATACTCGTGACGAAACTTGTCTATCTTCAATTCCACAATGATATGGCATTTCAAAATGCGGTGATAGAACACAAGGTCGGCAAAGAAATAATCTTCATCTATTAAGATTCGTTTTTGCCGGGCTTCAAAACAAAAGCCATGTCCCATTTCCAACAAGAAGCGTTGTAGGTTGTCAAGAATGGATTGTTCCAAATCGTTTTCCGTCATTAATGAGCACTCGTTTAGTCCTAAGAACTCTAAAGTAACAGGGGTGTTGATAACATCTTTGGGTTGTAACAAGGTCGCTTGCTGTTGCACTAAAGCGGATAATGCTTCTTTGTTTTTGGATAATCCGCTACGTTCGTAGTATAAAGATGCTATTTGTCGTTCCAATTCTCTTGCAGACCAACAACCACGTATTGCTTCCATTTCATAAAAAGCACGTTTGACAGGGTTCTCAATTTTGGATATAAATTTTAAGTGAGAATATGGCAACCTGTTAAACAACTTTTCAGCAGGTATATTCCAGTTATTAATTTGATTGTCTGCTGTATGCAATTTGGCACACGGTGTGTGCCGAATTGGTTCTGTGAATTCGGCGGACAATGTGTGCCGAATTTCATTTCCTGACATTATATAGTGAAATATCTGCTCCTTTAACTGTGGATAAACAAGATACAACCGCCTGAATTCACGAAATCTACGTTCGTTCAGACCTTTTGTTTTCAGCCGTTGTTCCAGCTTCTTCAACAGTTGTTCACCGTATGCGGCACGGTCTTCCCCGTTCTGTTCAAATTCCACGATATAGCAGCCCATAAGCCAGTTACGGGAAGTAAGGGCAAGGTTTACAGCATGTGCGGCCTATGCTTGCAACGTGTTCTGAATCGTGCTGATATGTTTTACTAATGTTTCAAAGTTCATAGTTACTTAATTACTGCTATGCAAAAATATAAAATCCGCTCCGTTCGTCCAACAACGCACCAAAAATCTCAACTTATGTTGAGGGTTTGTAGCACCCAGTTCGGCTACAACGAGATATGAGACGACTTCAGTCGGGCTATTTTCTTGTCATCCATGTTTGAATGAATGCGTTCGAGCAACGCTTCTCTATCTTCAAACCGGCGGTATAAGTCGGCTTTCCACTCTTCCTTGGACTTCAGGAACAGCGCGGAGAAGCGGGCCGAATCCCAATGTCCGGTTTCCTTTTCTATTTCCTGCTTTACTTCTGCAAAGAAGCGGGCGTCGTTCAAATAAGAGGCCAACGCCAGTTTGAATGCAAAGATGCGGTGCCAGTTCGTGGGATTGTGTCGGGTTGCAAACGCAGAGGAGGCTTTCCGGATGCATCGGCACAGGTCGCCCGACCGGATGTTTTCTTTCAAAAGCATCCCAAACTGTTCTTTGGCACACTCAGCGGCTGCTGGGAACAGATATTCGTGCAATGCCGTCTTGATGAAGAACTGCATGCCTTTCTTGTCATAGAGTTCCCACGAAAAAACAGGTATTTTCATTCTGCTTTTCTCCTCTTCCCACAGCGGCAGGCATTCCAAAACAACCCGATAGGCATCAGACATGACCTTCTCAAGCCTAAGCCCTATCAGAACGAAATCGGCTTTCATGTACAAAGTGGAAGAAGTATATTTGGACAAGGCAGGGAACAGCCCTTGCCAGTCATCCAGTATCGGTTTCATTTCCATCATATATCTGTTCGGTTACAACGTGCTGCAAAATTATATTATCCTCAGAATTCATCCAATTGCACCACGTCTCACTCTGCATCCGTCCGCACCTTGTCCGGCGGACACGACGGGCAAAACGTCAAACGGCGCCGGATACGGCTCATGTGCGTAGGTGTGATGCCCAGGTAAGAGGCTATCTCCCTAAGAGATACCTGCTGCAAAAGGTCCGGACAACGCTCCAGCAACTTCTGGTATCGTTCTTCAGGCGTAAGCCGGAACATGTCAAGATAGCGGGAAGAAGGATAGTCGGCTATAAATTCGCCGGGAAAAACCAGCCCTACATTGTACTCCCGCTGCTCAGTATGGTTAAGGGTGGTATAACGGAAAATACCGGACTCCACATAACCTACGCAATCGGACACCTCGCCTGCACGCAGGAAATAGGCATTCTTGGCAATGCCAACAGGATGCTCCTGCTGTAGGCACAAATCCCGCAGGAAATCGATGTCGATATGCAAAATGAACTGATTGAACTTCCCCATGTCAGCAACTCTGTTTAAAGGTGATATGTCACTACAGAAGCACGGAACATGCCTATAAGGGCGGCATACTTCCGACGGATAGTCAAAAGTACAAAAAAGCATGTTTTTCCCCCAGTTAAAGAAAAATTTTTCTCTAACTGGAGAATATTTTTTTCCTAACTAAGAAAAAAAACACACCCTATCTAACAAAATCACCCTACCAAGAACAAAGATTAACATACTAATAACTACTTTTGTGACAATAATAAAAATGAGTATGAGCAAAAATCATTTCAGCAATCTATTTACTCAATACTAAAAACACATATTCCATGAAGAAAATCCTGATTTCTGCACTGCTGCTGGCAAGTCTGCTACCCGGTGCAAATACACAAAGCAACAAAACAGAAGCCCACGGTTACCCGATTGACCCCGTCCCCTTTACTTCGGTCAAAGTGACGGACTCCTTTTGGGGACAACGTCTGAAGGCAAGCCGCGAAGTGACTATCCCGCTGGCCTTCAGCAAATGCGAAGAAAACGGCCGCTACAAGAACTTCGAAATGGCTGCCCATCCCAGCGAGAACAATAAAGTGACCGGCTTCTCCTTTGACGATACCGATGTTTACAAGACCATCGAAGGAGCCAGTTACCTGCTGCAGACCTATCCGGACAAAAAACTGAAGAAGTACATCGACAGCGTGCTGGTGATAGTGGCCGCTGCACAGGAACCCGACGGCTACCTGTACACCGCCCGCACCATGAACCCCAAGCATCCACACGAATGGGCAGGCAGCAAACGCTGGGAAAAGGTAGAGGAGCTGAGCCACGAGTTCTACAACCTGGGACACATGGTCGAAGGTGCCATCGCACACTACCAGGCTACGGGACAACGCAACTTCCTGGACATCGCCATCCGCTATGCCGACTGCGTATGCCGCGAAATAGGCCCTAACCCGGGCCAACAGGTAAAAGTACCCGGACACCAAATCGCCGAAATGGCACTGGCCAAACTGTATTTAGTCACTGGAGACAAGAAATACCTGGACGAAGCCAAATTCTTCCTGGACGAACGTGGCCGTACTTCATACCGCAACGAATACAACCAGACGCATAAACCCGTGACCGAACAGGACGAAGCCGTAGGCCATGCCGTACGCGCTGCCTACATGTATTCGGGAATGGCCGACGTGGCTGCCCTGACCGGAGACACGGCCTACATCCATGCCATCGACCGCATCTGGGACAACATCGTGAGCAAAAAACTCTACATCACCGGCGGTATCGGAGCTACCAGCCAGGGCGAAGCTTTCGGCAAAAACTACGAACTGCCCAACATGTCGGCCTATTGCGAAACGTGCGCAGCCATCGGAAACGTGTATATGAACTACCGCCTGTTCCTGCTGCATGGCGAATCGAAATACTACGACGTACTGGAACGTACTTTATACAACGGACTCATCTCGGGCGTATCGCTGGACGGAGGCAATTTCTTCTATCCCAACCCGCTGGAGAGCATGGGCCAGCACCAGCGCCAACCGTGGTTCGGCTGTGCCTGCTGCCCTTCCAACATCTGCCGCTTCATCCCTTCGCTGCCCGGCTACATCTATGCCGTGAAGGATAAAAGCGTTTACGTAAACCTGTTTGTTGACAACAACGCCACCCTGAAGGTAGATGGCAAAAAAGTAACACTCCGCCAATCGACCCAATATCCCTGGAATGGAGACATCACCGTACATGTGGACCGTAATTCGGCCGGACAGTTTGCCTTGAAAATACGTATCCCGGGATGGGTACGCAACGAAGTTACCCCGAGCAACCTCTATACATTCAGCGACGGAAAACGCCTGCAATACGCCATCAGCGTCAATGGCGAAGAAGTGAAATCGGAACTGCAGAACGGCTATTTCGTCATCGACCGTAAATGGAAGAAGGGGGACAAGGTGGACATCCACTTCGACATGGAAGCCCGCACCGTGCAAGCCAATCCGAAAGTAGAAGCCGACCGCGGACGTATCTCCATCGAACGGGGACCACTCGTTTATTGCGCCGAATGGCCCGACAACGATTTCGACATCTTCAGCGTATTGCTGCCCAAGCATCCGGAATTTACCGTAGTCGAAAAGCCCAATCTGCTCTATGGCATCAGCGAACTGAAAACCGATGCACAGATCCTGAAGTACAACGAAGAAGGCTTCCTCGACGTACAGAGAACACGTCTCACCCTGATTCCCTACTACGCCTGGGCGCACCGCGGACCGGGCGCCATGGCCGTATGGCTGCCTCAGGGACTGAGCGCCACACGCCCCAGCCAGCCGGCAACGCTTGCTTCGAAGAGCAAAGTAGATGCTTCGTACAAAAGCAGCGCCTTGTCTTCCATCAACGACCGACTGGTACCGAAAGACGAATTCGACCGCTCAATCCCCTACTACCACTGGTGGCCCAAACAGGCAAGTACGGAATGGATTTCGTATGAATTTCCTGAAAAAGCCACAGTCAGCACATCGACCGTTTACTGGTTTGACGATGAACCTTGGGGCGGCTGCCGCACTCCCAAAAGCTGGAAGTTGTACTACCGCAACGACCAAGGTGAATGGGAAAGTGTGAAAGGAGCCAACCGATACGGCACTGACAAAGGTGTAGGCAACAAGGTGATGTTCGACCCCGTAGAAACGACTGCCGTCAAACTTGAGATTGTATTGCCCGAAAAAAATTCGGCGGGCATCTACGAATGGGAAGTAGAATAAGCTCCACCGTACGTGTCGCCGGAGCATAAAGCAGGCCTATTGAGAAGGGCTCTTGCCCGCCATTTGCAGGACACTTGTACGGCTCGCGAGAAACACTT